>JARKQW010000501.1 GCA_029974695.1 Syntrophobacteraceae bacterium
GCGGCCGCGGCCGCGGCGGGGTTTAAAGACGCGTCCCTGAACAGTGAGGCGGAAAAACAGATCTCCGCATGGCTGGCGGCCAAGGACAAGGCTTCCAAGGCCAAGAGCAAGGCCAACGTGAAGCCGTTCAATCGCGTTCCCTATCTGGCCGGCCTGGCCGTCATCTTGGGGATCTTCTTCGGAATCGGTCGAGCCATCATGGGATTCTCCTTCGGCCGTTTCTTTGTGGGTTTCTTCGCCGTCTTTGTTCTGGCCGTCCTTGCCTACATGGCCGAAACCCAGGCAACCATGAAGCATTGGGGATTCGGCTTCCCGCTCTGGGCCATCGTCTTTGGAATGCTCATCAGCAATACCATCGGCACCCCCAAATGGGTGATGCACGCCGCCCAGACCGAGTTCTTCATCAAGACCGGGTTGGTCCTGCTGGGAGCGGAGATTCTCTTCAATAAGATCCTCGCCATCGGAAAGCCCGGCATCTTTGTGGCGTGGGTGTGCACGCCCATCACGCTCGTCCTTACCTATTGGTTCGGGCAACGGGTGATCAAGATGGCCTCCAAGACCCTGAACATCACCATTTCCGCCGACATGTCGGTGTGCGGCGTTTCGGCGGCCATCGCCACGGCGGCGGCTTGCCGAGCCAAGAAGGAAGAACTGACCCTGGCCATCGGCCTCTCCATGGTCTTTACGGCCATCTGCATGGTGGCTCAGCCCGCCTTTGCAAAGTTGGTCGGAATGCCACAGATCCTTGCGGGGGCCTGGATGGGAAGCACCATCGATTCGACGGGAGCCGTGGCTGCGGCGGGCGCCTTTTACGGAGAAAAGGCCCTGTACGTGGCGGCAACCATCAAGATGATCCAAAACGTGCTGATCGGCGTCACGGCGTTCTGTGTGGCGGTATACTGGTGCGCCAAGGTGGAATGCGCCCCCGGCCAGACGGTAAGCTGGTGGGAGGTCTGGTATCGATTCCCCAAGTTCGTTCTGGGGTTCATGACAGCTTCGATCGTCTTCTCCTTCATCGATCAGAGTATGGGAAAGGACCTCAGCACCATCATGATCGATCAAGGGGTCCTCAGAGGTTTCACCCGGATCGCCCGGGAATGGTTCTTTGCCCTGGCCTTCGCCTCCATCGGTCTTGAAACCAACTTCAGGGAGTTCAAACCCTATTTCAAGGGAGGAAAGCCCATTACCCTGTACGTCTTTGGGCAGACCTTCCAGCTCTGCCTGACTCTGCTGGTGGGCTACATCATGTTCTATCTCGTCTTCCCCGAGGTCACCGCGAGCCTGTAGGATGACGATTCCAAGGGAAGACCGCTCAGAAAGCCCCCGCCGCAACGGTTCTTTGCGGCGGGGGTTGAACCCCTGGTGGAAGCTGGTTTTGGGGATCGCCCTGCTCCTGGCATTCTTCTTGGTTGTGGCCCCTCTCAGCAAACACCTGCCCGGGGCTCGAAGGATGGGGGAAATCATCGACGAACGAAATCTCCGGGCAACGGCCATCTACTACACGGACCTCGAGGAGACGGCGGAAGGCTCGGCCGCCATCCGAGACAGCCTCGAGTACCCTCCCACACCCCCCCGGCCATAAGGGGCCTTCGTGCTCCCCAAGGAGCGCGCCCGCCGGGGCATCGCCGCATCTTCGACCTGGAATCTTTCCTCGGCCTTCCGCCCTTCTCACATCCCGCTCGTTCTGATAGAGTTCATAAGGTTTCATGGTCGACACGTCCCGGCCGAGGGGATGCCTTTCGCCCTGCCGCCCGTCGGTCCCGGTGCTTTGACCCGTGAAAACGGAGAATCGCCTTGGCCTCCTTGGATTTTCAAGCCGTCCTGAACGCTGCCGTGGTTCCGGAGCATTCGGTGAAATTCATGCAGGCCGTGTCGGGCGGAGAGCCGTTTCTGGTTGGGGCCTATCTCTTTCTTGCCGCCGAAGACTGGCTTCTGGCCGTGGGGTACCCCCTGTGGGGAGACTACAGCCCCGAATCCTTCGAGGAAGCGTTGGCGGGTGCTCTAAAACGAACCCGGGCGACCGACTGCTGGGCCATTTGTCCGACCTTGCCGGATCGTCTCCGGGAACACCGTTGCGAACAGGACCAATACTTCGCCCTGCCTGTTGGGGACCCATGGCCCCAACGGTTGCTGCGCCTGGCGGAGCGAGCGGCCGCGTCCCTCGAGGTGGAGGAGGGCGGGACTTTCACCGCCGCTCATCGAAAGCTCTGGGCCGAATTCACGGGGCGGGTTGCTTTGCCGCCCAACGTGAAGGAGCTTTACGCCCGGACGGAACATGCCCTGGGGCGGGCGGAGGGGCTGGTCCTGCTCAATGCATGGGATTCTCGGGGCCGTCTGGCGGCCTGCCTCCTGGTGGATACCGCCCCGCGCCGCTTCTCGAGCTACCTGCTGGGAGCCCACTCCCGGGTCCATTACGTGCCTTACGCCTCCGACCTGCTCTTTTCCGAGATGGTTCGAATGGCCCGGCGCCTGGACAAGGATTTCATGCACCTGGGCCTCGGAGTCAACGACGGGATCCGTCGTTTCAAGACCAAGTGGGGAGGCAAGCCCGTCTACCCCTATGAGATGGCTCAATGGCGGGAAAAGCCGGGGGCCCGGGCCGCGGTGGACGATTTCATGCGGGCCTGGGTTCGGTCGTCTCTTTCGTCCATGTCCAAACGGGAGTACTTTGCATCCCTTCCCCCTCAGAGGCGATTTGCCATGCTCTGGGAAATGGAAAGGGACGGGCGGCGTTCGTGGATCGGAGGAACGGCCCATTTTTTCTGCTACAGCTTCGAGGCTTCTTTTCGAGAGCTTTTCGAGAAGGTGGACACGGTCCTCTTCGAGGGTCCCCTGGACCGGGGGAGTCTCGACCGAGTGTCGGAGATCGGGCACAATCCCGAACCCGAGGCCCCCAGGCTTGTGGACCTGCTGAGTCGGAAAGAGATTGAGCGGCTGGAACGGGTCGTGTGCGGCCCCTCGGGCCTGGTGGCCCGACTCCTGGGACTGCGATGTCCCAATCCCGCCAACGTGGGGGACCTTTTGTCCCGGGCGCGTCCGTGGCTGGCCTTCTTTTCCCTGTGGACCAGCTTTCTGGCCCGTCAAGGTTGGACCCAATCCGTGGATCTGGAAGCATGGCAAATCGCCCGCGACATGGGAAAAACCGTGTTGGGCATGGAAACGATCCCGGAACAGATCCGGACCCTCGAGAGCATCCCCCTGGAGCGGATTGTGAACTACTTGAGGCGGTGCGGTCGGTGGAAGGGGAACATCCGGCGGAATGTGCGCGCGTATCTGCGGGGAGACCTCGAGGGGATGATGGGTACCAGCACGGAATTCCCATCCCGAACAGAGCAGATCATCCACCACCGGGACCGGACGTTTCTGGAACGAATGATGCCTTTTATCCGGGAGGGACGTTGCGCGGTGTTCGTCGGGTCGGCCCACCTGCTGAACCTTCGCCCCATGTTGGCCGAGGCCGGGTTCACCCTTAGGAAATGCCGATGATACTTCCGGGTCTGTTGGCCAGGGTCACCGCCGAAGCCGTCGTCCCCGAGCAGGTCATTCCCTATGTCTGCTCGGTAACGGATTCCAAGGCCCGGATGATCGAGGACTGCGTGGCCTTTGAATCCCCGGGGGAGTTGGTCCTGGTGGCCTACCCCCTCCACAATCCCCGGGATGAGATTGCCATGGCCCGGGCCGCCGGCCGGGCCCTCCAAACCCCGGGCATCGAGAAGTTCACGGTCATCGGCCCGGCAAGGCCTCAGGCAGCTCCGGAAAGCAGCCCTGCGGCCCAAGACTGGTATTACACGGTGCCGTTGCCCCCGCCGCCCCCGGGTCAAAAGCTGCGCAACCTTCTTCGCCGAGCTTCCCGGGAGCTTCGGATCGAACGGGGCGCCGGGTGGAGGGAGGATCACGCACACCTGGTGCGGTTTTACCTGGATTCGAGGCCTCTCGATCCGGGAACCCGGTGGATCTTCAACCGGTTGCCCCGGTACCTGGCTGCGTCTCCCGGAAGCCTGCTTCTCTCGGCCCGCCGCGCGGACGGTCGTCTTGCCGGTTTTGCCGTCGGGGAGTATTCCTCCCTGCGAACGGCGTTTTTCATGTTTTGCTTTCGGGCCCCCGACGGAGCCCCCCCGGGAACCGCCGATCTCCTCCTCCACAGGCTTCTCGAAGAAGGCTCGAATCGGGGCCAGGTGCAGATGAACCTGGGTTTGGGGGTGAACCCGGGAATTCGGTTCTTCAAGGGCAAATGGGGGGCGGTTCCTTTTCTTCCTTGTGTTCAGGTTTCCTGGGTGCCCGAGGCACCTGGTTTTTTGGCACGGCTGCGAAAAATTCTTCGCCGCTGAGAGAGACGGATCGAGATGAGACCGGGTTCGAATTCGGGAGAAGAACTTCGCCCCCCAGGAGTCTGGGAAAGCATCCGGGAGCTGTTGCTGGGGGTCCGCCGTCCCCTGGATTGTATCCAGGTGGAGGTGACCTCGCGATGTCCCGGGCGTTGCCTATACTGTCCCCATACCACCATGAGGGAACGATGGCTTTCCCGGGACATGGATATGGAAACCTTCCGTCACCTGTGGCCGTTGATGCGCCGCTCGGCTCGAGTGCACCTCCAGGGTTGGGGCGAACCCCTCCTCAACCCCTTCTTCTTCGACATGGCCGCATTGGCTCGAAAGGCCGGTTGTGCCGTTTCCACCACTACCTGTGGACTCCTCATGGACGAGACCCTGGCGGAGAAACTCGTGGAAAGCGGGGTGGATATCCTGGCCTTTTCCCTGGCGGGCACGGACGAGGCCGGCAACGCATCCCGCCGGGGGGTGGACTTCGAACGGGTCTGCCGAGCCGTCTCCCTGCTGCAGCGGATCAGGAAGTCTCGTATGGGCGTTCATCTCGAGATCCATTTTGCCTACCTCATGCTGGCTTCCAACCTGGAGGCCGTGAAGGGCCTGCCTCGACTCATGGAGGAGCTGGGGGTCCACGCATCGGTGATCAGCACCCTGGACTACCTTCCCGGGCCGGAATGGAGGAAGGAAGCCTTCGCACCCGAAGAAAGCGAGAAGATCTCCCGAGCTTCGGACATCCTCGAAGCCGTTCAGGCGGAAGCGCGACGCCTGGGACTGGGCTTCCATTGGACACTTCCGGATCCCGGCGCCCCCGGGACCACCTGCCGGGAAAACATTGCCCGCTCGCTCTTTGTGGGGGGAGACGGTTCCCTGTCGCCCTGCGTCTATGTGAATCTGCCGATCTCAGGAGAGGACTCCAATCGGCGGGTATTCGGCAACGCCAAGGATCAGGACCCGGTCGCCCTTTGGGAGGGAAACGACTTCCGTCGATTCCGGGAACGTTTGGCCGGGGGCGACCCGGATGAGCCCTGCCGGACCTGCGCCAAGAGATTCGAATCTTGACCGAGACGGAAAAGGGGATCCCCTCGGCACCGCCTGCACAGCGGGTTGGGCGACCTCGATGGTCGACCCGCAAAAATCGGTGTAACGGCGCGAGAAAGCTGGTATAAGAGTCTTATCCCGGCCGGAGCCATCCGCTTGGGCGTGGCGTTTGGGGGCGTGAAAGCCTTTCTCCCGCCATGCAGAGGATGGAAAAGACCTTTACCGACATCTTCCCGGGGAGAATTCTTCCGTGAACCCACCCACGACGATCAGATCGCCTGAATCTTCCGAGGCGGGGACAGACTGCGCGAAATCCCCCTCGACCCCGTCGGGTCCTCGAGACGGACAACTCCAGCCGTTGCCGGATACCGTGATCCGCGAGGTGAAATCGTACGCGGGGGACCAGCTTTCTCAAATCAAGCGGCTGATCCAAATCGGACTGGCTCTCTCGGCCGAAAGGGATGTCCACAAGATCCTCGAAATGATCGTGCAGGAAGCAAGAAACGTCACCCATGCCGACGCGGGGACCCTCTATATTGTGGACTCGGGAGAGAAGCTTCTACGGTTCCAAATCATCCAGAATGACAGCCTGAATATTCGTATTGGGGGGACTACGGGCAAGGAAGTCCCTTTGCCGCCGATTCCCCTGGAGGTACGGGGAGAACCGAATTACGCCAATGTTTCCTCCTACGTGGCATTGACGGGCCGGACCGTGAACATCGAAGACGTTTATGAGACCGAGATCTTCGATTTTACGGGCCCCAAGAAGTACGACGCATCCACGGGGTACCGCTCCAAGTCCATGCTCGTCATTCCCATGAAGAATCACGAAGACGATATCATCGGGGTGCTTCAGCTTCTCAATGCCCTGGACCCGGAAACCGGGGAAGTCATCGGCTTTTCCCAGGAGCTGGTCTCCCTTATCGCTTCCCTGGCTTCCCAAGCCGCGGTGGCCCTCACCAATGCTCAGCTCATCCAAGATCTGCGAAACCTTTTCTACTCCTTTATCCGAAGCATCGCCACCGCCATCGACGAAAAGTCGCGGTATACCGGGGGACACATCCGAAGAGTCGTGGACCTTACCATGATGATCGTCGAGGCCGTCAATGAAACCCGGCAAGGCCC
>JARKQW010000067.1 GCA_029974695.1 Syntrophobacteraceae bacterium
ACAAAACGGGTCTCGTCCAGCTCGACTCCGATCCGCCGGGCCAGATCCTCGGTATCTTTTCCGATTTCCAGGCCCACGGAAGTCACCACCATATCGAACTCTTCTTCGAAGACGGCACCTCCTTCGTCGACGTACCCGATAAGCAGGCAATCCCCCGTGGGGGACGGGTCCACGGTGTGGACCCGGGAACGGACAAAGCGAACGCCGTACTCGTCCCGAGCCCGTAGGAAGTACTTCTCGAAGTCCTTGCCGTAGGTCCGCATGTCCATGAAGAAAACGGCGGCATCCAGGGGGTCCGAAGCATGCTCCTTGGCCACAACGGCCTCTTTGACGGCGTACATGCAGCAGACCCCGGAACAGTAGCCGTGGGCGCCGTGTTGGAGGTCCCGGGACCCCACGCACTGGAGCCAGGCGATCTTGCGGGGCACCTTCCCGTCCGACGGACGCCGGAGATGGCCCTGGAACGGGCCGGAGGCGCTGAGAATCCGTTCGAATTCGATGCTGGTCACCACGTCCGGGTGCCTGCCGTAACCGTATTCGTAGCGGGTGGGGGAAAAGGCTTGAAAGCCCGGGGCCAGGATCACCGACCCGACCTCGATCTTCTCACGGATCTCCTCTTGCTGAAGCTCGACGGCTCCCGCCGGACAGAATTTCTCGCAGGCACGGCACTTGCCCTTCTCGAAATAGATGCAATGCTCCCGGTCCACGGCGTACTTGAGAGGAACCGCCTGGGGATACTTGACGAAGGCGGCCTTGCGGTTCCCCAACCGTTCGTTGAACTCGTCGGGAACCTTTCTCGGACACTTTTCCGCACACACCCCGCAAGCGATGCACTTGTCCAGGTTCACGTACCTCGGACGTCGGCGTACCGTGGCCGTGAAGCGCCCCACCCCGCCGTCCAGGTCCACCAGGTCCGCCAGAGTCAGGAGACGAATGTTGGGGTGTCGGCCGCATTCCACGAGCTTGGGGGACAGGATGCACATGGAGCAGTCGTTGGTGGGAAAGGTCTTGTCCAGCTGGGCCATGACTCCGCCGATGGCCGGGGATTTTTCGACCAGGGTCACGAAGAACCCGGAATTGGCCAGGTCCAGGGAGGCCTGGATTCCGGCAACCCCGCCCCCTACAACCAATACCGAACCGACGGGAGCTTCTTCTTCCCTCTTCATGTTTCTACCCCTTCCAAGATCTGGGCAAGCTTGTCCTCCCATCCGATGGTGGAGAGCAGCACTCCGGCGGCCCGGGTCCTTCTGATGGCGGAAACCAGCTCCGCGGCAATCCTCACGCATTCCCGGGGCCTGTCCGGAGCCTTCTGAATCCTTCGAATCAATTCCGACGGCACGCTTACGTGCTCGATGTGGCGATTGATGTAGCCGGCCATTCCGGCCGACTTGAGGAGCAGAACCGTGGGAACGATTTTCATTCCGCGATCCGCCGTTGCCCGGAGAAGCCGCTGCAAAGGCTGGATGTCGAAGACCGGAGGAGTCACAAAGAAACGAACCCCTACGGCGGCCTTTTTCTCCATTTCCTCGATTTCCGCTTCCAGGGGACCTTCGATGGTGCCCGCGTTGGTGGTGGAACCCACACAAAACTTGGGGGCTCCGGCGAGCTCGATCCCTGCCATGTCTTTTCCTTCCTGGAGTGTGCGGATCCCCTGGAGCAGTTCCATGAGGTTGATGTCGTTCACGGCCAGGGTGCGGTGGTGGTCCCCGTAACCGGGATCCACTCCCGCCACGGCCATGAGGGTGGAAATCCCCAGGGAATAGGCCGCGAGGAGATCGGCCTGGAGAGCCAGACGATTCCGATCTCGACAGCAGACCTGGAGCACGGTTTCGAGCCCTTTGGATTGGAGCACCATGCAGCCTCCCAGGGAGCTCATGCGCATGACGGCGTTGCTCATCTCCGGCACCACGTACGCATCGACCTTTCCCTTCACCCGAAAGGCGTTGGCGACCAGACCGGTCACATCCACCCCTTTGGGGGGATCCATTTCCGCGAGGACTAGAAACTTTCCGGAGGTCAGTTTGTCTTCAAGGCTCATAAGGCATTCCTACTTGATGAGATCTTCCCGGGTTGTCTGAAAGCTCGACCGTTTCCTCATACCCTTTGAGCCGTCGGCGCCGCCCGCCTGCTCTCAAGGATGCCGCGTCATGGCGTTGGTAATGGCCAGTACCAGCTCTTCCACTCCAAAAGACCTGACGTGATAGTAGAAAATCCCTTTCTGTCGAATGCTGCTTTCCTGTTCGGGATTGTTGCTCTCCGTCGTCACGATGATGGGCAGATTCCGGCACAACCCCTTAATGATGGAGATTGCCTCATAATCCATGGATTCGGCCAGGCAGACGTCCAGGACCAGCACCCTGACGTTTTCGCATTGGAGCGTCCTCAAGAGGCCTTTCATGTCCTCGACGGCTTTCACTTTGTATCCCTGATGGAGCAGCCACGGCTTCAGAGCCGACACCAGCCTGCATCCCGGTTCAGCGATCAAAAGGGTTCCCAGAGTTGCGGCCATCGCTCATCCCCAGTCGGTGGAAACGTCATAGGGTGCTGGTCTTTGGCTCTGGGAAAATTCCTTGGGGCAAGCCCCAGGCCAGGAAAGAATGAGCCGCCCGGGCGGCCGTTTTGTGGGGGGACGAGGAGGGATCGAGGCCGGGGCGTGTGGTCCCTTCCGGGGAAAAACGCCCCGGGGACCCCCGGGGCTCTCCAGCTATTTATTGGATATCGTTAAACAAATATCCAAATGGGGAAGAATTCCCCAAGGAGGGAAAACCTCCCCCGCCGCGGAAGGCAACGGCCTGAGTTGAGCGATTCCGAGAGCATCCAGGCGTCATGCCCGCCAAGGCGGGCATCCAACGGGTATGCACTCACTTTCCGGACCCCTGCCTGCGCGGGAATGACGAAACGGGATTCCGACCGGCCAAATCGCTCAATCTAGGAACGGAAGGACCCGGCTCAGTTGAGAAGCGCCGGGTTCAGGTATTCGGCATTGGACCGAACGGCGTGAATTCCGACCGTGGAGCCTCCCAGGATGACGAATTCGCTTAACCCCACACGGGTCTGCACATTTCCCCAGTCGTAGGTGTAACCGAGCCGGGTCCAGGGGTAGGGAGAATCCCCGGTGTAGATGGTCCGCTTGCGATGGTTGAACCACTCCGGATAGGTGTATTTCACTTCCTTCTGCAGATCGGAGTTCCACTCGATCATGGATGCACCGGGATCGTATTTCAGGAATGGATTCACTTTGGTGGGAAAACGCAGTTCGGCTTCATGGTCGGTGATCTCCGGGTCCGGGCTGGGCCGAAAGAGGCTCTTTCGATCGGCCCAGATTTCGACGAACTTGGTCTTCCCCGTATGAGGGGGAAGGCCCAGGAGCTGCTCCACCCGCAGGGGAGGAACCGGGACAACGTGTTTGCGGACAAACTCCTTGAGTTCGGGGACCGCCGTTACCCACACGTTTGCGCTCGGGGGAAGCACATAATCCCGTCCAACGTAGTCGTCGTAATAATCCTTGTCCGTCCAGGTGACCACCAGGACCCGGGATTTCTCGGGAACCCCTTCCCAGCGGAGGGGGAGATTGGGGTTTCCCTTGGTGATGGCCACGAGGTTGCGCGAGATTTTGTGGGGATTGACGGTCTTGGCGTCATCGACGGCTTTGAGGTAGAGCTGATAGAGGCCGTTTCGATCCCCTTGCACTTCGGCGCTGAAGGCGGCGAAGCAGAGCAGGACCCCCGCGACCAGGACCGACCGGAAGAGGTAGTGAGACCGAAAACGCACCCCTTTGTGCGATGTCATGGAAACCTCCTTGTTTTTCCAGGGTCAACAGCTCACTCCGGGGAATTTGGATCCCACTTTCGGGCCGACTTCCCGAATCGGGCGGCCTGTGCAGAGGATTCGCACAAGACTTCCCGTCATCCCCCGTGGTCAAGGGCACAGATTTGACCTCATGAACCGGTCGGCAATGCAGCCGGCGGCCGTGACGGCAACGAAACGAAGCATCTCCGGCAGGGAGATGGGGCCGTTGAATCGGCCCAAGTGCGGTCCGGTTTGCAAGGCGATGTCCTCGGCCCCCTTGAGCCGCCGACCGATTTCTTGCCGGGAACAGCCCCGTTCTGCCAGGAACCCCTCGAATTCGGCCTGGGACATCCTTTCTTGGTCCGCCACCCGGAAGATTTCTTCCATGTGGCGGTCCACGCCCATTTCCTCGATCATTCGCTCGGCAAGGTGAGAAACATCCAAAGGGACGGGTTCCCGGGGGGGCGCTCCCACCAGTCCTCGATGATACTCCCTGTAGATGCCGTGGAGGAGGTCCTCGAGGAGAGGCCGGTGGAAAAGGTCTCGAGCGTCCACAGGTTTTCCCCGGGAATCCAGCCCGACCCTTTGGGGGGCTTTGCCGCGAAAGTAGCTTCCCGCGACCAGCACAAGGCTCAAAATCTGGGTTCCGATGTCCTGGTAGAACCCACGCCCGTCCCCTGCGGTCCTCAGGCTCCTGAGGTGTTCGAAGTCCCTCAGCCCGCTGATTCCGAAGTTGGGATGGCGGCAGGATTCCAGCCATCGGTCCAACCTTCCTCCCCGGGGCCATTGGTAGATCCCCCCGTCATTTCTCCTGTCCACCTGGGTTCGGTTGTGAAACAAGGGGATGGGTGCCGTGTGAACGATCCCCATGGAGGCCGTCTTTCCAAATAACCAGGCATTCCGAAGGATTACCTCCAAGAACTCGGACTCATCGAGAAGACGCGACACGGCAGAGCCGTTGGGATAGCGGTAGTAGTCCCGAGGGGCTCGGAAAAGAATGCAGCGGTTTTCAGCAAGAGGCGTCTCGTTCCCGCAGGCGTCCGGGAAGGAGGTGAGTTGGAAGACGGGGGTCGTGGCAGCCAAAAGGGGCTCGGGAATGTCAAACCTCTTGGGGATGGAAGGTTTGACCCGGTTCAGGAGCTCCATCCAGGTCCACTCCCGGACGGCTGCGGTATGGGCGTCGGGTCCTTGCCAGACCTTGATGCTGACGACAAAGGAGGAATCCGTACCCGAAGAAACGAAGCTCCTTCCCACCCGATAGGGAGGCCCGCACCCCTGGGAGGCGAGGGCTCTCGAGAGTTCCCATCCCCCCAACCGGGAGACTTCTCCGTCTCCGTTGGGCGAGATCAACGGACCCCGGATGTCCAGGGGCAGGGACCCCAGGGCTTCGCACGCGGCGCGGTGAACGCTCTGCACGGAGGAGGCGGCAAGCCTTTTGAGTCGGGAGAGTGCAAGGGCGCGGACCTCGACCGGGAGACCGGGGTCCCCGATGAGTTCCGCCAGCACCCCCGCAGCCTCTCTGTGAAGGAAAAAGACCTGCTTTTGAGATCGGTGTGTCGGCTCATCGAGAACGCTCACCAGGATTTCAACCATCTCGGAGCCGACCCTTCGGCGGCCGTCGCGAAGCCATTGCCGCAACTCGGTCACGTGCATGTAAACGGCGCTGAAGTCGGCGATACGCTCCCGGATCCGTTTCCCCAGGAGGCTGCCTTCCGTTGCGCGTTCCGCACAGCCTGCCCGACTTGTCCCAGTCATCCCCAAAGGCTTCCTTTCTTTCCTTCGTCCGGGAACCGGACACGAAAACTTATTCCAAGATTCGCCCAGGTGATGCAACCTTTTTCTGAGCGGGCGCCACGGAAATGAGTGTCCAAGATAGGGTTCGGATCCGGTCGTCCCTCGGTTCAACCCTTACGACCCGGGAGCGAGTCTGAAATTCCCCCCCGGCGCTTTGTCTCCTCCCGGGTTCTCCCTTAGCATCTGGAAAACCCGAAGGGTGGATCGAATGGAACAAGCTGCTTGGGGCCGTGGGTATGGGTTCCGGACGGCAAGGAAGCCCGAAGCGGAAAGGGGGTCGACACAAGGCGGACCTTGGGACGATTTCGGAACCGCGGGGTTTGGGTTCCCATCCGGAGCGACCCTGGAGGCGGGTTGCGGGTTTGCGAGACCGTCTCCCGTCGAAAGCCCGGACCGCCTCCTGAAGAAGGCTTGAGGGCGTCACAAAAAACCACGTGGGAGCATTCCCGGAGAGGGTTGCATGGGTTCCGGAATCTTTGCCCAAATCGTCCGTGAGATTCATTCCCTTCCTATAGTGGACGGGATCGCCATTCTCACCCTGGCTGTCCTCGAGGGGATACTGTCGGTGGAAAATGCCCTGGTGCCGGCCATCCTGGTGCGTGCCCTGCCCCGGCACCGGCAAAAGAAGGCCCTGGCCTACGGGATCCTCGGGGCGCTCGTCTTTCGGTTCATTGCCCTCCTTTTTGCCGGCTACCTACAGGCTGCAATTTGGCCGCCGAGGCCGGACCGGCCCAGGTGTCGTCCCTACAGGTCCGAAAGGCTCTCAACGATGACCACCGGGGTTTCAAGATCCGCCCAGTGGAAAAGCCTCTCAGCCGTCTTCACGGGGAGGATGATGCATCCGTGGGAGCAGTGTTTGCCGGAAACGTCCCCTGCGTGAATCCACACGGTGTCGTACACCCTCAAGGCCCAGGGCATCCATGCGGGCTCGCCCAGATCGTTGCGGTAGCTCCGGGACTTATGGTCCGCGTCCTTTTCGATCACCACGAATCGTCCGGCCCGGGTATCTTCTCCGGGGGGGCCTATGCAGGCGGGGGCATCCCCCGTGAGGAATCCATTCTCGTACCATCCCAGGAAGGGAATCTCCTTCACCACCAGGATCGCCTTGGGGAACTCCGCCAGTTTCGGTGCGTGGCAGGGCAGCGGGGTCCAGTCCTTGAAAGCCCTGAAGTCGTTGGGGGCCAGGAGCGCCCGCCCCCGGCGCAGGTCGTCGGAGATGTGATACCCGGCCTTGATGTTCAACCGTGAAAGGATTTCCCGGCACCGGTTGAAGCTGAGACCCGGATCGGTTTGCTCCCATTGGATGAGCTCCTCCTCGGTCACCACCCGGTAGGTCGATCCCCGGTCGGTGACGGGAGACTGAACCGGGGTCCGTTCTTGGGGCGGATGGGAAAATGAGGTCGGCGGCGGGGAGGGGGAGGGACGGGAAGGTTGCGAACTTGCGGCGGTGCAGCTCCACAAAACCAGGCAACTCAGGAGCCCCGCCGTGAGATTTCTCGTGAGGGTTTGCAGCCGGACCTTGCCGGGGCTCGGCGGGAAGATCTCGGCAATGGAGTGGGTCTTCATCGTCTCTTGCCTCCTCGATGGAACAGGAATGGTGGATGGGATGATTCATGGGGCGAAATGGGTGTAGTAGAAATGGAACAGGTCGGCTTCTTCGTCCTCGTGCAAAAGTCTAACGGGCCGGATTCCCATCCTGCAGAGGTAGCCGGGCGATGTGCCGTACAGGCGGCAGATGAAGGGGCGCACCGGGTGGACGAGACATCCGTCGTCGGAGCGATAGGGGCAGCCTTCTTCCCGGGGATCGAGGCGGACGGCATGACTTTGAACGTACTCGATCAGCCTCACCTGTTCCCCGGGGGTCCGGGAAGGAGGAGCGGAAACCCGGCAGCATTCCGTGCAGCCGGGGAGGCATGGGAAGTCGGGAATGAGCTCGTAGAGGTCTTCCAGGGTCATCCTTGGGTGGTCCCTTTGGGCGTGGACGGACGAGGCAAAACCGGGGGGCTCCCCCCGCGGGCTACCGGAGGGTACGGACGCGAACCTCGATGTCCTTTTCATCCTTGAGGAGATCCCGGAGCCTCTGGGGATCGGTATCTCCGTAGTGATAAGGATAAAGGATTTTCGGTCGAAATGCCGCGGCGGCGTCCGCCACCATTTCCGGGGTCATGGTATAGGGCAGATTCATAGGCAGAAAGGCGACGTCAATGTCCCGGAGGGCCTTCATCTCGGGCACATTCTCCGTGTCTCCGGCCACGTAAATCTTCTTGTCTCCAAAGGTCAGGACGTATCCGTTTCCCCGCCCCCGGGGATGATAAGGTTGCCCCTCGCTTCGCATGTGGACAAGGTTGTAGGCCGGGACCGCCCGGATGGAAATCTCCAGGACCTCCTTCACATCCCCGTTTTCCAGGACTGTCCCCTCTTTCAACCGGTCGGCGCACGCCCGGGTGACGATGAGGACGGAGTCTTTCTTCCGGATGAGGGACAGGGTCTGGGGGTCCAGGTGGTCCTTGTGTTCATGGGTGAGAAGGATGAGATCGGCCTTGGGCAATGCCGAATAGTCCCCGTAGGCGGCTACGGGATCGATGTAGACGGTTTTTCCTTGAAAGAAGAATACGAGAGAGCCGTGGCCGATGAAGCCCACTTCCACGGGTCCCGATCCGGTGGCGATGGTATCCTTCCCCATGGCCTGCACCGGGGAAAAACACGGCACGAGAAGGAAGAGAACTCCCAGGACGCTGAGACTGAGAATAGGGTGGCTGTTCATGCGAGGCTCCTTTCCAAAGGTCCCCTAACCCGTCTTGATCCCGTATTTCTTGATCTTGACGCTCAGGGTCTTTCGATCGATTCCCAGGATTTGGGCGGTTTCCTGTTTCCTTCCTTTCGTCCGGCGAAGAATAAATTGAATGTAGCGCTTTTCCAACTCCTTTAGGGAGAAAACCTCCTCGGAAAAGATCCGAAACTCCCCCTGTCGTTGGGTGATGAAGGCCGGCAGGTTCTCCGGGCGGATAATTTCTCCGTCCTCCAGGATCAGGATCCGCTCGATACAGTGCTCGAGTTCCCGGACGTTGCCGGGCCACGAGTAGGAGCACAGCAGGTCCATGGCTTCCCGGGAAATTCCCTGGACGGCTCGGTTTCCTTTCCGGCTGTACTTTTCGATGAAGTGCTCCGCCAGGAGGGGAATGTCCTCCACGCGCTCCCTGAGGGGGGGTAGGCGAATGGGCACGACCCTCAGGCGGTAGAAAAGGTCTTCCCGGAAGGTCCCCTCGGCGGTGGCTTCCCTCAGGTCACGGTTGGAAGAGGCGATGATCCGAATGTCCAGTTTGATCCTTTTCTGACTTCCGACCTTCATGAATTCCCGTTCCTGGATGACGCGCAGGAGCTTTGCCTGGATGTTCGGGCTCAGATTCGAAATTTCGTCGAAGAAGAACGTTCCCCGGTTGGCCAGCTCAAACAACCCGTGCTTGGTCTGAAAGGCCCCGGTGAAGGAACCCTTCACGTGGCCGAAAAGCTCGCTTTCGAGCAGGGTCTCGACCAGGGCCGAACAATCCACGGCCACAAATTCCTTGTCGGCTCGGAGGCTGAGGTTGTGAATGGCCCGGGCCACCAGTTCTTTTCCGGTGCCGCTTTCCCCCGTAATCAGGACGGTGCTGTCGCTGGGAGCGGCCCGCTTGATCTTAAGAAAGACATCGCGCATGGCGGGGCTCTTGCCGATGAGTGACGGGATGTCTCGCCCGACGTCGAGCTCCGGGTCCGGTTCCTTGCCGTCGGAGACCGCCGATTCCAGGGCCTTTTCGAGCATCACTTCCAGGTCGTCCACCCGGAAAGGTTTCACCAGGTAGTCGAGGGCGCCCAGCCTCAGCGACTCGATGGCCGTATCGATGGTGGGATACCCGGTGATCATGATGACCGCGGTCTCGGGGTTCTTTGCCCGCAGTTGCCTCAAGACCTCCATCCCGTCCATACCGGGCAGTCTGATGTCCAGGAAGACCACGTCAAAGGGGTCCCGGGCCGCCAGCTCAAGAGCGGATTCGCCGCTGTCGGCCGTCCGGACATCATAGCCTTTCTTTTCGATGACTCGGGCGATGCCGTTCCGGACGGCCGATTCATCGTCTACAATCAGGACGGCATGCCGATTCTTAAGTTCTGCCATGGTAAGCAGCTATCCCCTTGTTTCCATTACGGGAAAAAGCAAACGGAAGGTCGTGCCCGCTCCCAACTCGCTTTCCACTTCGACGGAACCTCGATGGGATTCCACGATTCCCTTGACAATGGCCAGTCCCAGGCCCGTCCCGATGATCTGCCGGGTCCTGGGGTGTTTCACCCGGTAGAACTTATCGAAAATCTTCGGGATTTCTTCGGAGGGAATCCCGATCCCGGTGTCCGTTACCCGCACCTCGACGTTTTCCCCGCAGGGCATTGCGCAGAGACGCACGCGCCCTCCGTCGGGGGAATATTGAATGGCGTTGCTGACGAGATTGGTGAAGACCTCTTCCATGCAACGTCGGTCGGCGTGGATCAAGGGCAGGTGAGGGTGGATTTCCAACTCGACGGCAATCGCCTGTCTTTGGGCCCTTTCTCGAAAAAATGCCGCGACTTCGCTCAGCACCTCTCCCAGGTTCAGGGGGACCTGCTCCTGAACGGCATGACCGCTTTCAATCTTGGCCACATCGAGCAAATCGTTGATGAGGTCCAACAGGCTTTGAATTTTGTCCCGGGACCTGTCCAGGAGGGACCGCTGCTTCTCGTTGAGTTCCCCGGCCAGCCCCTCGAGGATGACTCCCATCTGTTGCAGGACCGTGGCCAGAGGAGACCGGAGCTCGTGGGACACCATCTGCACGAAATGGGACTTCATGCGGTCCAGTTCCTTAAAGCTCGTGATATCCTGAAAGACGGTCACGCTCCCGAGAACTTCTCCGGCCCCGCCGAAGATGGGAGCCGAAAGCGCCCGCAGGTCGAGGGAACCTTTGCGGAACTCCCGGGAAACCATTTCCCACCGGTCCCGGGCCCTCTCCATGAGGCCCTCGATGGCTTCCACAAGGAAAGGTTCCTCCAGGTACCGGGACAGGAGGGTCGGCTGCTCCGGGACTTTCGGAAGGTCCAGCAGGCGGGCCAGGGCCGGGTTCTGAAGCACCACTTCGAGATCTCGATTGGTGACCAGTACGCCTTCGGCCATGCAGTGCACGATGGTGCGGACTCGACTCTGCTCTGCGGCCAGGTCGTAGAGGTTTCTCTCGTGGGCCTCCCGGAGGACCCGGGTCTTCTCTTCCAGCTCCCTCTTTTCCAATGCCCTTCGGACAATGAACTGGAGGTGGTCCGTGCGAAACGGCTTGGTGATGAAATCATAGGCGCCGTTCTTCATGCATTCCACGGCGGTATCGATGGTGCCGTGTCCCGTAATGACCACGAAGGGCAGCTCGGGATATTCGACCCGGACCCGCTTTTGGACCTCGATCCCGTCCATGACGGGCATTTTCAGGTCGCACAAGAGGACGTGGACCGCCTCGGATTCGAGGATCTCCAGGGCTTCCTTTCCGTCCGAAGCCGTGAGGACCCGGTGCCCTTCCGAGGAAAGCAGGCGGCTACAGCCGTCCCGGATGACCTTCTCATCGTCTACAACCAGAATGGTACCCATGAAGCCCTGTCTTTCGGGGCCAAACCGGCCGAGTGACCGGACCAACCCAACCAACCAAGCGGAACGGTGCCCATGAAGTCCTGGGTCCTGGTGTGCCGGGTGCCGTCTCTTAGACCTTGGGAGGTGGCGGGAGCCCCCGGGCGGCGCAGTCCACCGT
>JARKQW010000076.1 GCA_029974695.1 Syntrophobacteraceae bacterium
AAAGAAGTGGCTGGCAAGGGTCGAGGATGCCCCCTATTCCTCACACTTGGGGGGAATTCGCATGACGGACGTGGTGGGAAAGGAGGAAGGCGATTGCCTCGAGACCACCAAGGGAGCCAAACTCTTTCTTTTCCGGCCCACTCTCCAGGACTACATCTATCGAATGGAGCGGCAGACCCAGATCATCTATCCCAAGGATCTGGCGGCCATCGTCTTCTACGGGGACGTGCGTCCCGGGGACGTCATCCTCGAATCGGGGCTGGGGGCCGGGGCCCTGTGCCTGGCGCTGCTGCGCGCCGTGGGAGGCCGCGGGACCGTCATTTCCGTGGAAAAACGAGCCAAGTTTGCCCGGCAGGCCATGGCAAACATTCACAAATTCCTGAACTGCAAGCCCGAGAACCATTGGGTCGTGGTGGCCGACATCCAGGATTTTTCCATGACCGCGAAGGTGGACCGGATCTTCCTGGATCTGCCGGAACCGTGGCACGCCGTCGGATCCCTCGCAGGCCTCCTCAGGCCGGGGGGAATCCTGGTCAGTCTCAGCCCCAACGTGGGGCAGGTGCAGCTCATGCACCGGGAGCTCAAGGGCAACGGCTTTGCGAACGTGGTGACCTTCGAGCTCCTGCAGCGCGAGTGGAAGGTGGACGAGCTGCGGGCCCGGCCCGTCGACCGCATGATCGCTCACACCGGCTTCATCACCGTGGCCCGCAAGGTGCCCGTCCCATAAGGCATGGACCCGACATTTGTCAAGGGCTCGGGACCGCTGTATAGTGGCCCCGTGACGTTCGCCCGGAAGCGAGGGTTCATTTCGAGGACCTTGGGATGACGCGATTTCTCAAGCACCTTTCCCCGTCCCTCTACCCAGTGGTGAGTTTCCTGCTGCTGATTCTCACGGGCAGCCTCGTTCTCACCTTCCTGCCCACCCGAAGCGGGCCGGGCATCTCCTTCATCGACGCCCTGTTCATGGTCACCTCGGCAAGCTGCGTGACGGGTCTTACCGTCCTCGACATCGGCACGGAATTCACCCTTTGGGGACAGTTGACTCTTCTTGCCTGCATCCAGCTGGGGGGACTGGGAATCATGACGTTTTCCACGGTCATGATTCTCGCCTTGGGCCGCTCGATTTCCTTTCGCTCCCGGTTTGTGGTCCAGGACGTCTTCGCCCACAGTCCCCGGGCGGATTTTCACATCCTGCTGCGCCGAGTGATTCTCTTCACGGCAGGGATCGAGGCCGCCGGCACTCTCGTGCTTTTTATACGCTTCAAGGACCGGCTGGAATTCACGGACGCGTGGTATTCCGCGGCCTTTCATTCCATCAGCGCCTTCTGCAACGCCGGGTTCTGCTTGTTTTCCGACAACCTGGCGGGTTTTCGGGGGGATGTCCTGGTCAACCTGACCGTGACCAGCCTGATCATCTTGGGCGGCATCGGCTTCATGGTCCTCCACGAATTGGTGCGTTCCTCCAGGGACTGGCGCTCCTGGTCTTACTTCTGGAACCAGCTCTCCCTCCATTCCAAGATCGTGCTTTTCACCACCGGCCTCCTGCTGGTCGGCGGGACCCTCTTTTTCCTGGTGTGTGAATGGTCCAATACCCTCAAGGACCTTCCCCTCCGGGAAAAACTCCTGGCTTCCTACTTTCAGTCGGTGACTCCGCGAACGGCGGGCTTCAATACCCTGGATTACGGACGCATGAGCAACATTACTCTGCTGGGAACGGTGATGCTCATGTTCATCGGAGCCTCTCCCGGGTCCACGGGGGGCGGGGTGAAGACCAGCACCATGGGAGTATTTCTGGCCATCATCCGGGCGCGTTTCAAAGGGTCGGATCACACCCATGTGTTCAAACGGTCCATCCCGGAGGAGACCATCAACCGGGCCTTCGGCACCTTTGTGGTGTCGGTCTGCATCGTCTTGCTGGGAACGTTGGGTCTGCTCGTTTCCGAATCCGCGGGGGTGACCTTGTCCCAGAGCCGGGGACAGGTGATCGAGCTTCTCTTCGAGACGACTTCGGCCTTCGGCACGGTGGGTTTGAGTATGGGGATCACCCCGAAGCTTTCCTCGTGGGGCAAATTCATACTGGTGTTGATCATGTTTACGGGCCGGTTGGGTCCCCTGGTCATCGCCACGGCCATCCAGCCCGCGCAGCAAAAAACCGGGCGATTCTATTACGCGGAAGAGCGAATCATGATTGGGTGAGGTCCTTCAATGGGTCAGGTCGCCATTATCGGTCTGGGAAATTTCGGCTACTACCTGGGTCGCGAGCTCTACCTCAAGGGCTATGACGTCATCGGCCTGGACATCCAACAGGACGTGGTCCAAAGGGCCAAGAACGATCTCAGCCAGGGAGTGGTCGCCGATTCCACGGACAAAGAGATCCTTCTGGCCCTGGGCATCGGGCAGGTGGACCTGGCCGTGGTGACCATCGGCACCAATATGCTCGCCAGCATCCTCACGACGTTTCATCTCAAGGAGATCGGGGTGAAAAAGGTGTTCGCCAAGGCCTTGAGCGAAGAACACGGACAGATCCTCGTTCGCATGGGGGCCGACGAGATCCTTTTCCCCGAAAAGGACCTGGCCGTCAGCCTGGCTCGAAGGATCGAAAACCCGAACCTCCTCGAATATTTGCCGACGGTGGAGGACTACGGCATTTTTGAGCTGGACGATCCGGGTGCCCTGTCGGGCATGTCCCTCCGGCAGATGGACCTGATCAACCGGTTCGGGATCCAGGTCCTGGCCGTACGGGACCGGGAAAAGGATCGACTGGCCTTCATTCCCAAGGGCGATTACGTGGTGAGGGGGAAAGACCTCCTCATCCTGCTTGGGACGAGCCAGTCCATGAAGCGGTTGAAAAAAGAGATTGCGGGCAAGAGTTTCGGCTCCAGGGGCTGATCGAATCCCCCCCTTTGGTGGTGGGCGGTGCCCCTTGCACAGCGTCTCGGAATCGAGAATATGCTAGGGAAATCCCGGGGGAAGCTGCAGCAGGAAGGTGGTTCCCCGGCTCGAGGATTCCACGGAGATGGCGCCTCCGTGGTCCTGGACGATATTGCGGGAAATGGCGAGACCCAGGCCGGTGCCTTCGGTCTTGGTTGTGAAAAAGGGATCGAAGATCCTCTCCCGGATTTCGACGGGGATTCCGGGACCGCTGTCCCGGATGAGAACCTGGATCGTTCCGTCCCCGATCCGGGTCCCTACGGTGAGAGTGCCCACTCCGTTCATGGCTTCCACGGCGTTTTGCATCATGTTGAGAAAGACCTGCTTTAGCTGGTCCGAGTCCCCCTCGACCATGAGGGGGTCCGGATCCAGCTCGGCGGTGAATCGGATCCGGGTTTCCCGGAGGGTGGATTCAAACAGCTCGAAGGTCTCCTCGAGAAGCTTGCGAACGGAAAGGAGCTGTTTCCTTCCCGAGGTACCCGGGCGTGTGGCCAGGCGAATGCCGTTCAAAAGGGATTCGAGACGCTGCACTTCCTTGAGGATGATGTCCAGCTTGCGGCGGGACTTCTCGTCGGCCTGCAAACCGTCACAGCTCCTCAGTTGGTGAGCGAACCCCCCGATGAGCATCAAGGGCTTGCGGATTTCGTGAGTGATCTGGGAGACGGCTTTGCCGATGTCCACGAGCCTTTCCATGAAATGGATGTCCCGTTCCATCTGCTTGCGCTGGGAAATGTCCCGTATGACCGCCGTGAAATAGGTGCGTTCCCCGGACCTCGAAACGGAATAGGAAATCTCCACGGGAAAGGATTCCCCGTTCTTGCGCTGGGCATGGCATTCCCTCAGCATCCCGATGACCCGGGGGACCCCCGTTGCCAGGTATCGTTCCACGTACCCCTTGTGCAAGACCCGGTGCGAGGAGGGAATCAACGGAGAAACGTCTTGTCCGATCATCTCTTCGGGAAGATACCCGAACATCTTTTCCGCGGCCCGGTTGCAGAGAACGACCTTGTGATCCTCGTCGATGGTGACGATGGCGTCCGTGACGGACTCGAGGATGTCCCACAGCAAAGCCTCAGACCGAGGGGGTGGATGATGTGGTGAGTGCTCAGCCATGGGACCTCCTGCCGGGGATTTTGCCGTGAGACCGAGGGCCGGGTGGGGGGAGATAGCCGCGCCGTCACTCCCCAATCCACATCCTTCGCCGGAACTTTTGCGGCCGCCAGGGGCGGCTAAGCCCTGCTCTTCCGGGGCCGGTTCTTTACCCACATTGTAACCATGATGAACCAAAGTAACCATGATGAACCAAAAGCCCAGCCTTGAGACCCCCCGCGAGGCGCAGGAAGAATTCCTCCCCGGTGCGGGATGGGTCAGGAGGAGCTCATGGCCCGGAGGACGTCCCGGACTTCTTCGAGAGCGATGTCGGACCGAACAGTCACCTCTCCCATCGCCCGAGGCAGGACAAAGTGATTCACACCCAGGAACCGCTTCTTGTCGGCGGATAGGGCGGCAAGGATTTCGTCCGGGGGGGAGCCCCCGGGGAGGGTGGTGGGAAGTCCCCAGAAACGGCAGAGGCTTTCCAGCCGTTGAAGATTCTTCATGGAAAGTTCTCCCCGGTTCAGCGAAATCCGGGCCGCGGCAGCCATCCCGACGGCCACGGCATCCCCGTGGCGGAAGGCGTACCCGGTGGTCTTCTCGAGAGCGTGTCCGACGGTGTGCCCCAGGTTGAGCACCATGCGGTAGCCGGACTCCCTCTCGTCGGCCTCCACAACCCGGGCCTTGAGGCGACAGCAGGAGGAGACCACCCGCAGGAGCGACTCGCTGCGGCGGGATCGGACGTCCTCCGAATGGGATTCCAAATATTCCCAGAGGGACGGGTCTCCGATCATGGCCGTCTTGATTACTTCGGCCATACCCTGGCGAAATTCCTCGGGAGGCAGGGTTTCCAGGAATCGAATGTCCATCCAGATGGAATGAGCCTGGTGAAAGGTCCCCAGGAGGTTCTTGCCTTCGGGAAGATCGACGCCCGTTTTCCCCCCGATGCTGCTGTCCACCTGGGCCAGCAGAGTGGTGGGGACCTGGCAGTGGGGAATCCCCCGCATGTAGACGGATGCCAGAAAGCCCACCACGTCTCCCGTCACGCCGCCCCCTACGGCCACAAGGACGCTGCGCCGGTCGGCCCCGGCTCGAACCAGCCTGCGGGCCAGCTCCTCGAGCTGGGAAAGACGCTTGTTGGACTCCGAGGCGGGAAAGAGAATCCATTCATCCTCCGAGGAGGGCCGCCACCCCATCTCTCTCAGCCTGGGGTGCCACAGGGCATGAACGGCCCGGTCCCAGATCCAGAAGATGCGGGAGCCTTCCCACCGGGAAGACAAGGATTCGGGCAGGTTCTCGAGGATGTCTTCCCCGATCCTCACCCGGGAACTCCGGGGAGGAGAACCGGGCAACTCCAGGGTCAGCTCCATCTCGACCTCCCGCACAATCTTGCACAACGTCGCTCCAAACCGTCATCCTTCCTGGGGCGGGTTCTCGCAGGCGCAGGGATTGCCCTGCTCCGGGTTGCATTCCCGGGGGACCGTGGATGAGGGTGTGCAGGGGCACCCGGCACAATGGCCGCACGTTGGAGTCTCGGACCGGGTGATCCGTACGAAATGGCGGACGATGTAAACGCTCACGGCAGCCACCACGAGCAACACCAAAACCATCTGCCACATAGGTTCTTCCCTCGTTTATGTCCCGATCCCGAGCCAGCGACCGCCCTGGTAGACCAAAAGGGAAATCAAGAATGCCGCGCCGGTGTTGAAAGCCGCCGAAAACAGCCCCCATTTCCAGGAACCGGATTCCCGAATGATGCAGGTGATCGTCGCGAAGCACGGGGCGTACAGCATGATGAACAAGATGAGAGCAAAGGCTCTCAGGGGATTCCACCCGGGGTCCGACGCCAGCTGTCGGCTCAGGGCCCCCCCTTCCTCCTGGGTTACCACCCCCATGGAGTAGGCCGTGCCAAAGGTGGAGATGATGAGCTCCTTTGCAGCGAAGCCCGCCACCAGGGCCACGTTGGTTCGCCAGTCAAATCCCGTCCACCGGCTCAGGGACTCGAGGGCGATACCCATTCTTCCAGCCCAGGAATGCTGCAAGGCCGCCTGGGCCTCGGCGCGATCCGCAGCCTTGAGTTGCTCGTACCATGGAACGAGCTCCGATGGAAGATCTTTGGGCTGGATCGAGTTCCGCTCGAGAGGAATTCGGAGGTCCGGGGGAAAACGGGCGAGGATTTCGGATCGTTGTTCCTCGTACCTCCGCTTTTGGGAATCCGGCAGACCGGGAAAGGCCATGAGTGCCCAGAAGAGGACGGACATGGCCAGAATGATGGTGCCTGCTTTCTGGATATACTGCCGGGTGCGCTCCCAGGTGTGAATGAGGAGCCCCCGGAACGTGGGCAGACGGTACGGAGGAAGTTCGAGGAGAAACGGAGTGCTGGGCCCCCGCAGGATGGTGGTTCGGAAGAGCTTGGCCAGCAGGAGAGCCAGGATCCAGGAAAGAACGGTCAAAAGAAACATCACCTGGGCATGACGAGTGGGGAAAAAAGCGGCGATGAGCATGGCGAGCACCGGGAGCTTGGCGCCGCAGTTCATGAACGGAGCGGTGAGAAGGGTGGCCAGGCGCTCGCGCGAGCTGCGAAGGGTCCGGGCGGCCATGACGCCGGGGACGGCGCAGCCCCCCGCAATCCCGCCGGAAATGACGTAGGCCATCACGGAATTTCCATGGAGCCCGAAGGTTCGAAAGACCCGGTCCAGCATGTAGGCGACCCGGGCCAGGTAGCCGGTGTCTTCGAGAAAGGCAATGGCCAGAAACATGAACAGAATGAGGGGAACAAATCCCAAGACTCCCCCGACCCCGTCAATGACGCCCGAGAGGACCAGGGACTTGAGCGGACCCTGGGGCAAAACACCCTCCACGGTCTTGCCCAGCCACGAGAAAGCGGACTCCATCCAGGCCACGGGGGCGGCACTGTAAGTGAAAGTAAACTGGTAGACTCCGTAGAGAATCGCCATCATGACCACGGGACCCAGGAACCGGTGGGTCAGCACCCGGTCGAGCTGGTCCGAAAGGTACAGGCGATCGGCCTTCCCGCTCCGTCTTACCACGGAGCCTTTGAGCAGGGCCGTGATGTACCCGTAACGGTGATCGGCGATGATGGCCTCCGGGTAGGTGGCCAGCGTCTTTTGCAGGTGATCCCCGACGGCTTCGGCCATGTGCTCGAGGCGGGCCGAGAGCTCGGGGTTCGTCTCCCGGCCCCGCTCCATCACCTGCTCGTCGGCTTCCAGGTACTTCAAGGCCGTCCAGCGAGGGGGGTGCAGGTGCGAAAGAAATCCTGCGGCCTCGATGAGGGTTTCCATTCGCTCGAGGATGGGATCGATGTCCGGTCCGTAGGTGATTGCCGGGGGGACCCACGGACGCTCCTGCCCGGCCAGGTCCTTGGCCCGGGAACGGACCTCTTCTTTGCCTTTTCCCGATCGGGCAATGGTGGGGACCACCGGGACGCCCAGCCTCCGGGACAACTCGTCCGCATCGATTTCGATGCCGCGATTGGCGGCGGCGTCGACCATGTTCAGGGCGAGCACCAGGGGGACCCCCAACTCCAGCAGCTGGATGGTCAGATAAAGGTTTCTTTCAAGGTTGGAAGCGTCCACGATGTTGATGACCGCCGCAGGCCTTTCGTGGATCAGCATATCCCGGGCCACAAGCTCTTCGGGGGAATAGGCTGTGAGGGAGTAGGTCCCCGGAAGGTCCACCAGCCGAATTGGAAAGCCGTCGAAGGAACAAAAGCCTTCCTTTTTCTCGACGGTGATGCCGGGATAGTTCCCCACGTGCTGCCGCGCGCCGGTCACGGCATTGAACAGGGTGGTCTTGCCGCAGTTGGGGTTCCCGGCCAGGGCAACCAGGAATGGTCGAGGCGCCTCACCCATGGCTGTCCGCCACCTCGACCTCGATGAAATCCGCCTCGTTGTTGCGCAGGCTCAGGGTGAAGTCCCGAACCCGAACGGCCACGGGGTCTTTGAGGGGGGCGCGACCCTGGATATAAATGGGGGTCCCGGGCACAAGGCCCATGTCCCGAATTCGTCGTCCCAGTTCGCCCCGAGCGGTCACTCGGGTGACCACTCCTTCCTGGCCTGCCAGCATCTTTCGCATGGGGATCATGGGCATGGGAGAATGACCCGTCTCTGTCTCAAAAACACCGCGGGCAAGCAGAGCTTGCCCGAACCGCCCGGAAAAAAGCGACTGCCCGTATCCTCAGCCGCTTCCGTCCATCCATGATTTTGTGGCTTCGATCAAGCGACCGGAGTCACCAGGATCTTGTGGGAAACCCCCGCGCCCAGGCTTAGGGTCCCGCCGTGCACCCGAACCAGGCAGGGAGATCCGCAACCCGCACAAAGAAGCTCCATTTCGACCCCCGGGTAAATGCCCATGGCGGCCATTCGGGCACACACGTGCCGACCTCCGGCGATCCCCGCCACCTTGAGCCTTCTTCCGGCTTGAGCACGAGAAAGGGGTTGAGCTCCACATGCTTCCGATACGGCGGTCTCGGCCGAACATCCGTTTCTACGTCTCCAGCACCCCAGCATACCCTGCTCCTTGGAATTCCTCCGCGTTGGATAATTAGGTAAACCAAACTTTATACGCAGTCAACATCTTTCTTGCGTTTTTTCCCATGGTCCCTATGCTCTGGAGGGTCCCTCCAATCTCGCCCGGCAGGTCCGGGCGGAAAAGGTTCTTCCGTAAGGGGATGAAAACGCTGATTTCATGAGACCCGCAGCTCCGGGCGCCCAGGTCTTTTCTCCGAACACCCCCCTGCGGCGGCTTGTTTCCTTTCCGAACCGCAGGCTCGCGGGAACGCGCCGCCTGCGTCCGCGATGCCCGGGGCCTGAAGGGAGTCTCCCATGAAAGGCAGCTCGGAGTTTCCCACCTACGACACCCCCGGCCCGGGAGCCCAAGGACCCTCCTGGTGCCGAACCCTCAGAGATCATTTGCTCCTGTGCGGTCATCCCCGGAAAGCCGTGAGGGAGGAGGCCTTGAACCGGGTCCTCCTGTTCCTGGAAGATGGGGAGCCGCGTTCCTACGGGCACCTCCTGGAGGCGGTTTCCTCCCTGGGTCCCGAATCCCGTCTCCTGCCGCCTATCCTGTGGCGGGTCCTCTGCGACTGGATGGCCCTGGTGCATCGGCCCGGGCCGAGGACCAAAGCCCGGGATCCGGTAAGAGATTTCTTGAACAAACCTTCCGGGGCCTTTTTTTCATGCCTTTTCCATCGTCCCGTTCCCCTGGGACTGTGGGCGGATTTCCTGCCGCCCGTCTTTTTCTTTCCCGGGACCGGCAGGTCCGTCTCGGTCCAACGGACCCGGTGGAGGCTTTTGAGAAACCGGGTTCGCCGGACCGGTTCCCCGCCCTGGGCGGAACCCACTTGCCGGGACTTACTCCCCCTCTGGAGAAAGAAGGCCCCCCGGCGCGGAAGACCGGTCCCGTCCGGTCGCTGGCTGCGCATCGGCCGACCCGTGCTCATGGCTCCTGCAGGCAATGAAAAGATCCGGGGGAGCTTTCCCGGCCTCCGGCAGTCCTACTGGGCGGGTTGCGGGGATCGACTTCGCTCCTTTCTGGACGGCTTGATTCGCTGCCAGGAGCGGGAACTGGCCTTGATAAGGGACCTGGCCCGAACCGTAAGTCTGGGCTCCCGGCAGGTGGTGCTCAGCTGGCACAACGCCACCCTGGCCGCCGCCGGAGGCTGGGCCTTCGAAAGCATCGAGGAGAGGTTTCCTTCCCGATGCGCATGGGAAGATTTCAAAAAGAGGGTGAAAGGGAGGCTCCGGGATGCGCGGGGTCGGGATGCGGCCCGGCTCTCCCGGATGGCAGACCTTTGGGAGGAGCGAAAGAAGCGATTGCTGGCGCCCAAGGTCGTCCATGTTTTGTGGGAGGGACGGTTCCGGGAGGCCGTCGATCCCGGCTGGGCCGAAGAGGAGGTGCCGAACCGACGCCTCGCCCGGGCGCTTTTCCCTGCAGAGGAGCTGTTGGAAGGTCCGGCCATGGGGAGATTTCACTGGAGCGGCATCCGGGCCCCTCACCAGAAGGATCCCCGGGAGGAGACGGCGGCGGTTTGGCTCGATGCAGGCCCTCGGTGGACGGAGGGTCTCCTGCGGCTCTTGATCCTGGTGGAGGAAGCCCAAGGCCTGTTGGACCGGGGAACCCTCGACTGGTTTGTCCTGCCCTGGATCGACAAGTTTTTCATCTCCTCCCTCAGGGAGCTGGATCACGAGTACCTGGGCCTGCTCTTTGACCTGCTCCGGGACTCGGGAATCGATCCCCTGGTGCTCCTCTGGGAAGATACGGCCCGGGTCCAAAGCCCCAGCCTTCAAATCGCCCTGGATCGCCTGGCAAGCCGGGGGTATCCGTTTCGGGGAATCGGGATTTTCCATTCGGGAGGGGTTGATCTTCGGGACGCCCCGGAAATCATCCTCGAAGAGCAAGCGACGGTGCGGCTCTTCGCTCTGCGACCCCTTTTCGAGGGGGGCCGGCACCGTTCCTTCCAGGAACTCCTGGGGCACCCGGACCCGGGTTTCTTCCGTGAATACAATTCGTCCTGGAAGGACAACCTTTGTTTTCTCTACGCGGGCACCCAGGTTCGGCCCCTGGTTTCCTTGCAGTGGGAAACGGAGCCTTTTCCCGCATGGATCGCACTCCCGGGGGGAAAGCTTCCCTTCGGCCGCTTCCTCCGTCAGCGACTGCGACGACAAGTCCCGGGAAAGGAAAACGGCAACCCGGACCCTTTCGCTCTCGATTACGCGCGCTGGGCCAACCTGCTTTGACGGTCCAAGGGTGCACAAAGCCTGCAAAAAGCCATTGACAACCATTTTGCTTTGTCATTAGCTCTAACGGATGAAACGGCGGCCGACGGATCCCGTGGCGGATGTGTGACACAACCAGGGTTCGCTCATGATCAATTTCCAAAAAGCGCGCGATCGGATGGTGGAAACCCAGCTCATCGGCCGCGGCATCGACGACGATCGCGTCTTGATCGCCATGCGAAAGGTGCCCCGCCACCTGTTCGTGGACGAGGCCCTCCAGGAGCAGGCCTACAACGACCACCCTTTGCCCATTTCGGACAAGCAGACCATCTCCCAGCCCTACATCGTCGCTCTCATGACCGAAGCCCTGCACCTCAAGGGGCACGAGAAGGTCCTCGAGATCGGCACCGGTTCCGGGTACCAGGCGGCCGTGCTTGCCGAGCTGGCCCACCGGGTCTTTTCCATGGAACGATTCGCATCCCTGGCTCACCGTGCCGGGCAGGTGCTCCAGAAACTGGGCTACAGGAACGTGATCGTGCGGGTGGGGGACGGCACCCTGGGCTGGCCCGAGGAAAGTCCTTTCGACGGCATCGTGGTCACGGCCGGAGCACCCAAGGTCCCCCAAACCCTGGTGGATCAGTTGGCCGTGAAGGGAAGACTGGTGATCCCCGTGGGGGACCGCATTTCCCAGGAACTCATCGTGGTGGAACGGGCACCCGAGGGAATTCGGAAGCACAACCTGGGGGGAGTGCGCTTTGTGGACCTCGTGGGAAAATGGGGGTGGGAAGAGTAGGACCCCAAATGAGCCATTTTCCACGTTGTAGGGATGTGCAGCAAGCCCGCCCCCGGGCCTGCAGGCGAACCGTCCTGTGGGGGCGGGGCCCCGTTCCCGCCCGCCGGGAGCGTCGTTGGACGGGATATGACCCTCAAGAATCGCTCGGTATAGGTTAGGAGTCCATGAGAAGGCCTGTCCTGGGAGTCATTGGAACGGGGAAGACCGCCCCCGGCCTCGAAGAATTGGCCCTCGAGGTCGGTCGGCAGATCGCCCGGTGCGGCGCGATCCTGGTGTGCGGCGGGCTGGGAGGCGTCATGGAAGCCGCGGCCCGGGGAGCCAAGGAAGCGGGTGGAATCACCCTGGGGATCCTGCACGGAGCCGGGCCGGATGACGCCAACCGCTACATCGACATTCCCGTTGCCACCAACATGGGACAGGCCAGAAATGCCGTGATCGTGCACACGGCGGACGCCCTCATTGCCGTGGACGGGGAATATGGAACCCTGTCGGAGATGGCCATGGCCCTGAAGATCGGCAAACCGGTCATCGCCCTCGAGCCTAGGTTCTCCGTCCCCGGGCTGGTGGTGGTGAAGCAGCCCAAAGAGGCGGTGGAGGAGGCAATTTCGTTTGTCAGGGCGCGTTGCCCGCGGCTTTGGGATGCTCAAACCGGATGGTGAGGCTTCGTTCATGGAACCTGTGGATCGGAGGTTAGATCACCCCGACCCCCTTCCCGGCGACGCCGGAGAGGGGGAAGCTCGGCCCGGGGAGGCGGAATCCGGCCTCGAGGCGGAAAACGCCGAGTTGCGCAAGAGACTGAACGGGGTCCTGGAAGCTGCGGCGGAAAACGAGAGGATCTGGAGGCATTTTACGGAAATCGAAAGAATCCTCTTTCGCACTCGGGACCTGAACCAACTGGTGGAGGAACTTCTCCTCGAAATCAAGGATCGCTTCGAACCGGACCAAGTCACTCTTCTTCTCTGCCACCAGGACTTGATCCAGGAGTATTTCCCGGCCCTCTCGGGGGACTCCGAGCCCATCGGGGACGGCACCTGGATTGTGCCGTGCCCGGCGGCGGTAGGGGTTTTCGTCTGCCGCGATCCCCATAAGCCGGCGCTGCTCAGCGGGGAAGAGCTCCGCAAGCTCGGGGAGTATCTCCCGGATTCCCCGGAGCCGGTGCAGTCGGGGGTCCTCATTCCCCTTTGCGTCCACGAGGTCCACTTCGGGTTCCTGTTCCTGGGAAGCCTGGACGCGGAACGCTACCGACCCGACGACGGGACGGACCTCCTGGAACAGCTGGGAATCAAGATCGCCCTTTGCATGGAAAACTGCCTGACCTACGAAAAGGTCAAGGATTTCTCCATTCAGGACCCGGTGACGGGACTGCTCAATTTCTTCCAGATCCACACGGTCCTCGAAAGGGAGTTTCGCAGGGCCCGAAGACTCGAGGAACCGCTTTCGGTCCTGATCATCGACCTGGATTTTTTCCAGGACGAAGAAGGAAGGTTGGACATCGGAGGGAGAATCCTGACCCATGTGGCGAACCTGTTGAAGGCCACCCTGCCCCAGGGGGAAGCGTTCCTGGGCCGTTTCGGGAGCGACGAGTTTCTTGCGGTGCTGCCCCGGGTTCCCGGGGAGGAAGCCCGGGAGGGGATTCCGTACCTGGCTCAAACCATCCGCAAGTCGCCCTTCAAGCTGGAAAACGCCGCCATCCTCATCCAGGCCCACATTGGAGTGGGGTCGATGCAGGAGCACACCCGGCGTCCCCAGGAACTGCTCGACGCGGCCTATGCGGAACTTTGCCAGGCGAAGCTGCAGCGAAGGACCGTCGGGGGCCGCCCCATCGCGGACCGGGAAACGGGCTGAGAACGGATCCAAACGAGATCCGCGCCCCCTTCTTCGGCCCTTTCCATGGGATCGAGGGAAGGGAGAAGCTCCGCTCGACCCGGCCGGGAAAAGGGCTGTTGTAGAAATATCCGACCGCACCGCTCACTCGCCCTTCTCCCCGTTGGGGAGAGAGATCTTCTTTTGCCCATGGGCCGCAATGGTCCGCCGGACGGCCCGACCGACCGAAAGTTGCCGCCGTGGGTCGGCTTCCGCTCGACCCGGCGATGCCGTGAGACCGTTTTCCCGGAGAGCGACCCGGCCCGGAGAAAATCTCCGCTCCGATTTCGTCGATCCCCGGAAAAGCCGACCGACGGCAGTTCCCGTCTTCCCGCGCCGTACCAGGGGAAATGCGCGTTGCTTTTCCCGATGGCCTGTGATAACCAAACGGGGTCCTTGTCGGGGCGTAGCGCAGACTGGTTAGCGCACCTGCCTTGGGAGCAGGGGGTCGGAGGTTCAAATCCTCTCGCCCCGACCAATTCCATAACGAAGCAGCCGGCTTATGGCGCCCCGATTCCTGGGCGGTACACCGTCGCTGGCGGGTCATACGTGCGGCTCGAGTTCGAGAGGAGCATCGATGCTATATCGATGTTCTTTTTTTCTCCGCAACACGAGATTTCAGGTCCCACCAAGCTGCCCGTTCAACTCCGGGAATTGCCGGTCCCTGCAAGTCTCGTGGAATCCAGCCATGGACGCGGCCCCAAAAGTGAGGTAACGAAAAGGAGATTCCGGCCGGAGACGGACAGGATTTCGCACCCTGAGTTGAGGGGTCCGAGGCGGCCGAGGGAGGGGCGTTGGCTGCGACATGCACCTCGGAGAGCAGATTTTCGGTATCCGGATGGGTTCGGTACGGGGGCGAACAGGTAGGGCAAGTACCGTGGATGGAATTTTGGAAAGGGGAGCCGTCAAATTCGGTAGATTTCACGCCGATTCCCGATCCGGACTACCAAGACGATCAGCCCTTCGTCTTGGATCTTGCAGATGATGCGGTAATCCCGACCCGGTACTTCCAGAACTCGCCCAACCGTGAGCCCTTGAGGGCTCGTCCGATGCTGCGAGGCTCGTCCAGGTTGGCGACGCGGTCACGAAGAAAAGTTCCAATGCGTCGTGCGACCTGCGTCTCGAGTTTGGCCAAGTCCTTCTTCGCTCCCTCTTGGAACTCAATCACCCAGGCCAAGGTCCCGCTCCACCTCTTCCAGGGTGTAGGTTCGGGTACGGCCCCCTCGGAGGTCTTCGAGCCGCTTTTCGGCGAGGCAAATGTCCTCGAGGTCATCCAGGTATTCGAGAATCGCCTCGCGGGCGTAAAACGCCTTTCTGGGGAGAACGTTCGCATGAAGTTCGTTCCGGCACAAGTCATGTACCTGCTCCAGGACCCTCGGGCCAAAAGAAACATCCGGTCTCTCCTCCGGTTCATGGCGATCCTGGTCTTCTTCATTGGTCTCTACAGTATCCTGTTCCATTTCATCATGGAATTCGAAGGGCGGGATTTCTCCTGGATCACGGGACTGTATTGGACCCTCACGGTGATGTCCACCCTGGGCTTTGGAGACATCACCTTCTCCGGCGACCTGGGTCGCGTCTTCTCCATCCTGGTGCTCCTCTCGGGCATTGTCTTTCTGTTGATCATGCTGCCCTTCACCTTCATCCAGTTCTTCTATGCCCCCTGGCTGGAGGCCCAGTCCAAGTCCCGCGCACCCCGCGAGTTGCCGGAGGGCGAAGCCGGGCACGTGATCCTCATCGGCTTTGACCCCATTGCCATGAGCCTCATCAGTCGGCTCAAGCAGTACGGTCATCCCCATGCGGTCCTGGTGACCGACGTGAACCTGGCCCTGGACCTTTATGACCGGGGCTACCGGGTTGTGGTGGGCGAGCCCGATGACCCGGAAACCTACCGAAGGTTGCGGGCGGATCGTGCCGCCATGATCGTCGCCCTCGAAGACGACATGAAGAACACCAACATCGTTTTCACGGTTCGCGAAATTTCCAAGCACGTCCCGGTGGTGGCCAATGCAGAGGAGGAAGACTCCGTGGACGTTTTGGAGCTGGCCGGGGCGACTCATGTTTTTCAGTTCACGAAAATCCTGGGGGAGTTCCTGGCGCGCCGCACCCTGGCCGGGAGAACAAGCTCCAACATGATCGGGCACTTTGGAGAACTGCTGATTGTCGAGGCCCCCGCAGCCCACTCCCCGCTGGTGGGGCGCACGCTCCTCAATTGCGGCCTGCGGGAAGCTACGGGCATGATCGTGGTGGGTTGGTGGGAGCAGGGAGTATTCCAGATCCCAAAACTGAGCGACACCATTCAATCGAACACAGTTCTCGTGTTGGCGGGTTCCCAAGACCAGTTGGCACGCTATGATGATTTCGTTGGAAAAAGGTCGGTCCCCGACGCCCCGGCGCTCATCCTGGGCGGGGGCAGGGTGGGTCGGGCCGCCGCCCAGGTCCTGGCAAACAAGGGGCTGGACTACCGGATCGTCGAAAAGAACCCCAAGGTTGCGGAACGCTGCTCGAACATTATCCCGGGCAGCGCGGCGGACCTGGAAACCCTGGTCAAGGCGGGGATTCGACAAACCCCTTCCATATTCATCACCACCCATAACGACGACGTGAACATCTACCTGACCATATACTGCCGCAGGCTCAGGCCCGACGTCCAGATCCTCAGCCGGGCCACCCTGGACCGCAACTTCAACATTCTGCACACGGCCGGGGCCGACCTGGTGATGTCCCACGCTTCCCTGGCCGCTCACACCATTTTCAACCTCCTTCGGCCCGGCAAGGTCCTCATGCTCACCGAGGGACTGAATATCTTCCAGGTCCGGGCTCACAAGTCGCTGGTGGGCAAACCGTTGATCCACAGCGGCATCCGGGAGGAAACCCAGTGCAGCGTGATCGCCGTGAAGACCGGTGAGGCCATGGAAATCAACCCGGACCCCCGGCAGCCCATTCCCCCCGACGCCCACCTGATTCTCATCGGGACCACCGAGGGGGAAAGACGTTTTGCCGACAGGTATCCGGAAGATCACGGGTAGTGAGTCTCCCGGTCCGGGAAGCCCTCTGCCGCGAACCTGCCTCAGTTTTCGAAACGGCCGTCGGAAACCCGGAACCGCTTGATCAGCTCGCCGCTCAAGGCTTCCCGCACCTCCACCTGGGATTGTCGGGTGTTCGAATTGGTCCCCAGGACCGCAAGGTGCCGCTCCCCTCGCACCATGAGTTCCTTGGGTTCGAAGCGAGGGTCAAAGTCGATCTTACTGATCAACCGTCCGGTAGCCGAGTCCCTGACCACCACCCGCACCACACCGGTTTTTTCATGAAGAGCCAGGACCGCCAGGTCCTGGGACCCGTTGGCGTTGAGGTCCTCGAGGGCGACCATTCCCACGGGGGTCCACCCGGACCCGAAGAAACGGATTGTCGTGGCGGCTGCAGGGGGGGGCGCATCGTCGTGGACGATGTGGACCTCGATTTCACGCTTGTCCAGGTCATGGCGCAGCAGGGCCATCTCTTCGATCCCGTTGCCGCTCCTATCCTGAATGGAGACCGCGTCCCGGGTCAGAAAGGAGCCCAGGTTGATCTTGGGAGCCCCGGTCTTGTCCCAGATTCCCCAATGGGGGGCCCACTGGTTTTCCGACTTCCAGGGCTCGTCGAAGGCCTCGAAGAGGAATACCGGCCCCAGCTGGGGAGCTCTCGAGAGGATTTGAGTGATGCAGGTCTGCTCGTTGGGAATGCTGGGCACCGCGGCACCGTTCTTGGGGCCGATGCTGGGCCAGCCGGTCTCCCCGACCACCATCTGCTTGCCGGGGAATTGCCCGGAAAAGTCTCGGTAGGCACCGGCCAGGTTGTTCCATGCCCCGCTGATGTCCACTCCGCCGTAAAAGGGATAGATGTTCACCATCATGATGTCGCAGTAGGGCATCAGTTGCTTTCCGTATTTCCGGGCAGCCCCGTAGGCCAGGCAGGTGGTCACCGGAATATTCTTGTTGGCAATGGCTTTCCGTACGTACTGGAGATCGGCGATGAGCTGATTGACGCTCACGGGAACATCCGTGGAATCTCCCGGGAGACACTCGTTTCCCACCACCACGCACTGGACGGTATTGGGGTAGGTGTTGGCCTGGTGGATGGCCATGTCCAGCTGGGGCCGAGTGACCGCAGCATGGTGGGGACCGTCCTCGAAGACTCCCAGGAAGACTTTGAGCTGCGGGAAATTCGAGCCGGCCAGGGGAACCAGGCGGTCGAGCCGGGAGGCGGAATCCAGTCCGTAGGTTTTGATATACTTAAATTTCTTGGTGATAATCCCCAGGTCGGTCAAGAACTGGCTGTCCGGAATGGGGGTCCCCGAGCGCTGTCCATCTTTGTGGAAGGGCCCGTAATTGACGGCCACGAAATTGGGCAGGCCGGCGGCAGCAACCCGGCCCACCGGCAGTCCCCAGGTGAATACCGATACGAGAACGGCGATGGAAACGCACAACTCGGCAACCTTCATGACGGAGGCTCCTCCCTTTTAGGTGGGGGTGGCAGGGTTTCTCGGCTGCTTGGTGCAAACCCATACTCCTCAAAAAGTCCGGATTTGTATAGAGCTCTTTTGGTCCGGTCGATTCTTTGCGGGCGAGGGCGGGCCAAAAGGTCCGGCCTCGACGGCCGGGAGACCTCAAGAGGGGGACTGACCGGACAATTCCTTGACATCTTTTGGGAGAAAGACTGTTATATCACTTATCCCAACAGTCCGGTTCGGTCTTGGGCGTGGGCCGCCAATGGAAAAACTCGAGTCCGGACCTCGTACTTTTTGCCGACGTTTGTTTGATGTTTCGCGGGGATGCTTCGGGTAGCGCCCGTCCCCCTCGTCAGAGGAGCCTCTATGGAAAGGAACGACGAAGCCAAAGGAGCAGAAGAGGGCTCCCCCCGGGAGAATGCCTCAATGACCCGGCGGGCTCTTCTCAAAACCGGCCTCGGCCTGGGGGCCCTGGCTTCCATGGGGGGGTTTGCCCCGGATTGTCTCCCGGGAAATCCCGGTGCGGCGGGCAACCCCGGAAGGCTGGGTCCGGCAGGGGCCTCCCATTGGTTCGAAGGTTTCCTATTCAAGGACGAAAGCCTGGTTTTTGAACTCATCCGGGTCCTTTCCAAGATGACTAGTCGCGGGGCCGACCTGGGGGAGTCTCTCTCCGCGGCGATGCGCATCCGGGAAAAGGAAGGCGATACCCGGGCCCTTTTGCAGGCCTGGTACGAAGAATGGCGGAAGCTGGCGGAGCGGGTCGAAAAGATCGGAGACCGCTGCCTTGCCGGAGGGCATCGAGTGAGCGCGCGGGACGCTTATTTCCGGGCTTCCGAGTACTACCGCAGCGCGGACTTTTACCTTCACGACGACCCCCGCAATCCGGCGATTCTCGAGTTGTGGAATCAGATGGAGTCGTGCTTCGAGAAGGCCCGGAAGCTTTCCCGTCCTTCCTTCGAGACGGTTGGCATTCCCTACGAGGGGACCCGGCTTCCCGCCTATTTCCGCCCCGCCGGAGTCAAGGGCAGGCGTGCCCCCACCCTCATCGTTCACCAGGGGTTCGACGGCACGATCCAGGAAACCTTCCTGGCTTACGGGAACGATGCCCTGGAGCGGGGGTACAACTGCCTGGTTTTCGAGGGCCCGGGACAGGGCAGCGTCATCCGAAAACAGGGCCTCCCCTTCCGACACGACTGGGAGAAGGTGGTGACGCCCGTGGTCGACTATACCCTGAAGAGAAAGGAAGTGGACCCGAAACGGATTGCCCTCATGGGGTTGAGCATGGGCGGGTACCTGGCGCCGCGGGCTGCGGCCTTCGAACCCCGGCTTGCCGCCTGCATCGCCAACCCGGGAGTCCTGGATTTCTGGGCCAAGACCTACGAAAAGTCGGGGTTGAAGCGAAACGAATTCAAAGAATTTCTCGAAAGCGCTCCCGAGGAATACGACAAGATATCCAGGGACCTGGCGAGCAGGAGCATCACCTTCTATTGGGCCGTGACCCACGGCATGTGGGTGTTTGGGGCGAAAACCCCGGCGGAACTGGCCCTCAAGCAAGCGGCCTGGACCCTCGAGGATTGTGCTTCCTCGATCTCTTGTCCCACCCTGGTGATCGATTCCGAGGGCGAGCAGTTCGACCCGGGGCAGGCCAAGAAGCTCTACGAGGCCTTGAGGTGTCCCAAAACCTACCTCCTCTTCAAGGCCGGGGAAGGAGCGGAGCTCCACTGCCAAGCGGGGGGGGCCCTCCTGGGCACCCAGCAGATCTTCGATTGGCTGGATGAAACCTTCAAAAGGGTGAAACACTGACGCCCAAAGGAAGAAATCTCAGCCCCGAGGCGGCAGGA
>JARKQW010000126.1 GCA_029974695.1 Syntrophobacteraceae bacterium
TGGGAGTCATCACAATATCGGCGACGGCAAGAAAATCGAGCCGGGACAGGGCTCGAAAGACCTTATCCGATGAAGCACAGCTCACCAGTGGATTGGTGCCCTGGGCATACAGGCCTCGCACCGGGTACGGAGATTGATCCAGGATCGCCTGGACAAGCATCCAGTTGGGGACGGTAAGCAGCCTCGGGATCAGGCCGTAGCGGCGGTTGATGAGCTTTTGGCTTCTGTCCGGGAAGCGGTCCAGGCAGATGAATTCCGAGAGTTTCTGCAGTTCGGGTGCCCGGGCACGAATGTTGCCTCCGGGGACTTCGAGGTTCCCGGTAAGAGCCATGAGCAGCACCAGGCTCCTGCACGTCTGGGAGCTGTTGATGCTGTGTTCGATGGCATTTCCCCACTGGATGAGGGCGGGTTTCGATTCGCTGTAAAGGCGGACGGCCCGCACCAGTTCTTCCTTCGATATCCAGGTGCCCCGGGATACGCGTTCCGGGGAGTAGGGCTTTACGGCCTTGCGCAGATCGTCGAAGCCGGTTGTCCAATCCCTGACGAAATCCCGGTCGTAAAGGTTCTCTTCGATCAGAAGGTGAAGAAACCCGAGGGCCAACAGGTCGTCGGTCCCGGGCCTGACCCGCAGCCACACGTCCGCTCTTTCAGCCAGTTCCGTCCTCAGGGGATCCACCACGATGAGTGCCGCGCCGCCCAGGATGCAGCGCATGAGGTTTCCACCCAGCACGCCTTCCTCGTTCGTATTCAGTGGATTGCTCCCCCATACCAGCGCGCAGCGGGAAGGGCCGTCCAGGTCCGCCACAGGGAAAAAGCCGCATGTGACCATGGCCATCTGTTCCCGGGGCATATGGCATATGTGCTGAGCCGCGGCTGTGTTCGGAGTGTTGAGCAGATTGGCCAGGCGAAGAAGGAGAAAGAACTCGAGACCCCTGGGAGCCCCCTGGGCGAACGCGATTCCTTCCGGACCACAGCGGGCGATCGTATCTTTGAAGCGAACGGTGAGCAAATCCAGTGCCTCATCCCAGGACACCGGTTCCCACTTCCCACCCCCGCGAACTCCTCTTCTCTTCAGAGGCCTTGTAAGCCTTCGAGCTCCGTAAAGACGCTCGATCGCCGCCATGCCCTTGACACACGACCAGCCTCGGCTGAAAGGATCGGTGGAATCCGGCCTGACCTCGACAACCCTCCCGTCCAGTACCCGCACCTTCATTCCACAGCCCCCGTGGTCGAAACGGGAGCAATGAGTCCTGATCCAGTTCGCAGTCATCTTTTCCCCCGTCGGTAAAGGAACTCGGCCAGCTTCAGGAACTCCTCGGGCCTGAGTGTCTCCGGACGTCTTCGCGGGTCGATCCCGCATGCCCTGAATGCTTCATCGAGTACTTCCGCCTGGAACCACCCCGAGCCTTTCAGGCTGTTTTGCAGAGTCTTTCTCCTTTTCTGAAAGGAGACACTGACCAGCCTGCGAAGAAAGTCGAAAAAAAGACCCACCGCCGGCGGTTCATCGGGAAAGTCGATCCGAACCACGAGGGAATCCACGCTGGGGGGAGGGTAAAACTGGCTCGGGTCAACGGTAAACAAAGGGCGTACCGTGGAACAGATCCCCAGGAGTACCGACAGGACGCCGTAGTCTTTTCCTCCCGCTTCCGCGGCAATGCGCTCCCCCACTTCCCTTTGCACCATGAACACGGCCCTTTCTACGGCCGGCCCCGACGAAAGGATGTGAAAGAGAAGAGGAGAGCTGATGTTGTAGGGAAGGTTTCCCAGG
>JARKQW010000131.1 GCA_029974695.1 Syntrophobacteraceae bacterium
GCCGGACCACCCTCAGGGGAGCAAAGACGAAGGCGTCGTCTCTGCCGTATGTCTTCCGGACCATGCGCCTCACCACCAGGCTTTTCGCCAGGCCGGAAACGGGAAGCCGGTCCCCGATCTCCAGGCCGTATCGGCCGGCCACGTCCCAGCCGATGAGGACCTTTTGCTCGGCAATGGCATCCCAGCCCACGGGGATCTCTCCCAGCACCTGCCAGCCGGGCTTGATCTTGGCCAGGTGGGCCATCTCGTATCCGTAGACGGACAGCTTCTCCTTTCCATCGATGCCCGAAACGCTCAGGATCGCCAGGGGAGTGGCCAGGCTTACCCCCTCCGTTTTTCGAATCTCAACCACAATGGATTCATCGAGGAAGCTCGGCGAGACACTCCCGTATAGAAGCAGGGAGGCCACCTCGTGGGGACAATTGGCGGGAGCGACCACGAAATCGATTCCCATGGATCGGCTTTCGCGGACCAAAGCCTTCTCAAAACCGCCCACGGCGGACAAGACCGAAAACAACACCCCCACGGAAAGGGCCACGGCACTCGCGCACAAGGCACTCCGAGTCCGATAAAACCACAAATTCTTCAAGGCCAACCCCCAAACAGTCATCCCTGTCCCCCAGTCGTATGGGAATCCGCCCGTCTGCTCTTGGCGGTCGACCGACCCTGAGGTGGGTGGAGGGGCCGGTGGTGGGGAGCTCCGGGTTGCTTGCCATCATGACCCGCCGTTTGAGACTCAGATCCTTTTTGTCGATGACGTCGATGAAACCCGGGTACCCCATGAAGATGGGGAGGAAATACCTCTCGGTTTGTCCCGGGGCGCAGTAGAGGGTTTTGGTGGTTGTCTTTCCAAAGTCCAGGACCTCTTTGGGAAGGTCCAACCTTCTTTCAGCCGTCCATCGGTTGGTCCGCAGGTCCAGTTTTCCCACCAGGACCGACGGCTTCTTGGAGGTGTAGTTGGACCAGAAGGCCGTGTTGGGGTCCTGGTTGTCGATTCTCACGTCGTAGGGGAGGCGTAGTCGGCCGCATCTCCCAGGGGAATGAAATGGAGCTTGTTGCCCGTCCAGATCGTGTAGTTGGGGGATTCGGATGGTGTCGGCGGAGGCCGCGGGATCGATGACGATCTCGGCATCCGCGATATGCCCGCCGTGACCCGCCACGAGGATTCTTCCCAGGTACATGCCCGTTTGGCTTCCGCTGAGCAGTCCGGCCTAGACCGCAAGGGTGACGGCTCCCGACAGAAGGAAGAGGACCCACTTGATTCCGTTTCTCTGCATAAAGATCTCCGTGATTGGCGAAACGCCGCTTTGGACGCCCTGGGATGACTGCCGAAGGGTGGTTTGCCCATGGAAACCCCGTGAGGCGGATGGAATGGGGAAGGGCACGGCAGCCTTGATCGGGGGAGATGCTCCCGCTTTCGTTCTTTTCCCGTCGACCGGCGCCTTGAATTGCTCTCGGCATCGACGGGACCGGCGGTCATTTGTAGGTATTCTATCAATACCAAAGGTAGGTGTCCCCGTTCATGATTTCACCTACTAGAATGCCAAGTCATTCCGTACAGATACCGATCCTGTTTCTTTACTCACGGCCGCCAAGAGAAGCTCACTGCCCCGCCCCAAACCCGGGGCCGGTGTCCTCCCCCCACCATGGAAAGAGGGTCTCCCCCCCTGCTCACGCCCCCTCGAAGGTCCCGAGGTATCCCATGGGAAACGATCAAGGTTCGGAGCATCTTGTTTCTCTTTGAGCGTCCTGCATTTGCAGTGAGCAGGCATAGGGGGGAACCCGGGCCGGTTGAGAACAACCGCGGCGTTTTCCCTCGGCGGGAAGGATGGGATGGGGATCGCGGTCGCCCGAGGGAAATCAAAATAGAGAGAGAGGATTGTGAAGGCCAAGCGGCAATGCTCCTTCTCGACCTGTAATCCTCTCTCTAAGCTGGCCTCATGAAAGCATGGCCTCCACGGGATGTCCATCAGGAGTTTCCTGATTTTTGCATCAGGAACCTCCTGAGCCTTTCCACGGAGGATCTTCCGGTTGTCCTGCAACTCTTGAAAACCGTGCGGAATTCCGGACAAGAAGTTCACCGCCCGAGAGTCTCCTCCCGGCAAGGCCCTTTGGACCGGGTCCTTCAAGGGACGCGAAACCCGCGTTTCCTCCCGGGGACGGTCCCCCGCCCGTCATGATCTGGCATCAATATTGCTAATCCCAGGATACGCCCGTGCGACTTTCAGAGTGCCCGCGCCGGAAGGAAGGGTCCCCGCCCCTCCATGGGAGCGACATGGCTCCACCGGAAAGAGCAGGTCCCCAGGAACCACGGGGACACGGCGGCTTGGGTGGTTTTCCCGGCCGCCGGGAAACAAGCCGGCTTTGTACGCGTTGTGTCAGGGAAGTTCATCGAGGAGATAGGTGGAAATGCGAATCCAGAAGGCATATTTCAACGACAAGTATGAGGCCTCCGTGGTGTGCGGCAATTGTCTCAAGAAGCAGGCCATCAACGCCTTACAGTTTAAGAAACATGCAAACCGCATCATCGCCAAGTGCAGCTGCGGTTCCATTTTCCTGGTGTCCCTCCGAAGGGCCGGCGGCGCCCCCACCCGGATGGCCTCGGTTTTGGGGTCCTAAAGGCGAACCCACGAGATCGTCCCATTCGATCCGGAACCCGCCTCAAGGAGACAGATCTGTAACATTACATTTTACGTTCGACCTTTTTGCTCGCCAATCCTCAGCCTACCAGGTTGTTTCTCATCAAAGCCTCTCCCCGTCCCCGGGGAGAGGTCCTTCCTTTGATCCGGCCTCCCTTGACCGCCTGTGAGAAGCAGACAGGGAGTTTGGGGCGGCAAGCTCCGGGCTTTCTTTGCCCGCGGTGCCCCAGAGAATATCTTTACACTCTTAACCGGAGGCGCTACAAAGGTAACGCGTTTCCGACCCTTTTTCGGGGCGGCCCTTGCCCGAAGCGCGTTTCGAGCACTCCCTGCGGCACGCTCGGAATCGGGCAAACGAGATCTCAGCAAGGACGTGTGACGAGGATGGCCAAGAAGAAAGAATCCAAGAAATCCTCGAAGGCCGGTTTACCGGCTCGGTCCTCCCCGCCCAGCCTTGTCGGGCCGTCGACCCGGCGAAGTTTTTGGATCCTGCTGGGGATCTTTTTTTTGTCCGGACTCTGCGGACTGATGTATGAGGTCGTCTGGACCCGTCTCCTGGTTCTCGTCTTCGGCAGCACCACCTACGCCGTAGCCACGGTCTTGGCGGTATTCATGCTGGGACTCTCTCTGGGAAGCCGCCTGTTCGGGACTCTGACCGAGCGTTTTGCCAATCCCCAACGGATCTATGGGCTGCTGGAAATTGCCGTCGGGCTATATGCCTTCCTGTTTCTACCCGGCATCCGGTTCGTGGAACGGCTTCACTCTGCGGCATTTCCTTACGTTTACGACATTCCCCATCTGTTGAATCTCGTGAGGATTCTCATTGCGGGCCTTGCCATCCTGCTTCCGACCCTCCTGATGGGAGGGACCATTCCCCTCGTGACCCAGGCCCTTGCCGGATCTCGACTCTCCGTCGGCAGAGACGTTGGAAGGCTCTACGCTTTGAATACGCTGGGAGCCGCCTCGGGTTCCTTTCTCAGCGCATTTGTCATCATCCCTCACTGGGGCCTCCACTGGACGTTTTACATCGGGGGAGTCGTGAACATCGGGGTGGGAGTGGTAGCCGTCCTGCTCAGACCGGTCCCCCCGGCTCTCGACTCGGAGCCCCCGGGGTCTCCCTTCGAGAAGGGGCCGGCAACCTCTCTTTCCGGGTCCCAATCCCTGTGGGCTTTGTCCGCCTTCTTCTTTACCGGGCTTCTTTCCATGGTTTATGAGAACGCCTGGACCCGGGCGCTGGTCCTGGTTTTCGGAACCTCCATCTATGCCTTCGCCACCATGCTGACCACCTATCTTCTGGGGCTGGGACTGGGGAGCATCCTCTTCGGGCCGTGGGCCGACCGAATCAGGAGGCCCTTCCCGGCCTATTCCATCCTCCTGACCCTGGTGGGAATCTCGGTCCTGGCAACGACTCCCCTCCTGGGTTCCCTTCCGGGTTTCTTCCTGGGGGTCTTCGGGGGGCAGGACAAGAGCTGGGGACACATCACTCTGCTGGAATTCGCCGTCTCCTTTCTGGTGATGCTTGTCCCCACTCTTTGTAACGGCGCAGGTTTCCCGCTGGTGACCCGCATCCTTGCCCACGCTCGACCCATCCGAATCGGCCGGGCGGCGGCCGACGCCTACGCTTTCAACACGGCAGGCTGCATACTCGGATCTCTGGCTACGGGGTTCCTCCTAATCCCATGGCTGGGGGTGGAGCAGACCCTTCTCTTGGGCGGAGCACTGAACCTGGTGCTGGGGGCCGTCTTGCTGCCGGCGGGCGGCAATATTCCCAAGCCGTGGGTCAGGTTCCTCGCTCCGGCGGCTCTGACGGGCCTCGCCGTGGTTGCTTTCTTTGCACTTCCGTCCTGGGACAAGAAGGTCATGACCTCCGGGGTGTACGTCTATTCCCCGTCCATGGCCAAAGCGGCCGCCTCCACCGTGGAATCGTACATGTCCAAGTACAACCTTTTATTCTACAAGGACGGAACCTCGGAGACCGTGGCGGTGTTGGAGTCACCCGAAGGAGCCCGCTTTCTCCGGATCAACGGGAAGACCGACGGATCGGACCGGGGCGACATCTACACCCAGAGCCTCCTGGGAATTTTGCCCGCCCTCTATCGTCCCGACGCCTCCGACAACCTGGTGATCGGCCTGGGAACGGGAATAACCCTGGGAAGTCTCCTGGACTTTTCGGTGGATCGTGTGGACGTTCTGGAAATCTCCTCCGCGGTGGTGGAGGCGTCCCGGCTCTTTCGCGAGGCAAACGGGGACGCCTTGCGTTCTCCCCGGGTGCACCTGCGGATCCTGGATGGGAGGACCTGGCTCATGGCCATGCCCCGGCGCTACGACATCGTGACCTCGGAACCTTCCCATCCGTGGCAAACGGGGAATGCCAATCTCTTCACCCTGGAATTTTTTGGCATGGTTCGAGAACGATTGAAGCCCGGGGGGGTCGTGTGCCAATGGCTTCCGTACTATCACATGGACCGGGAACACTTCCGCATCCTGCTCAAGACCTTCCAGACGGCTTTTCCCCACGTGCATGTGTGGGTTGCCAACACGGATGCGCTGCTCATTGGGTCTGCCGAGGAACCCGGGCTGTCTTGCGAGGATTTGCGCAGCCGCATGAAGACGCCCGGCATTCGGGACCGGCTGGGAAAGATCGGGATTCACGACCTGCCGGACCTGTTGAGCTTTTTCTATCTTGATACCCCTGCGGTGAAAAGGTTCGTGCAGGGAGTCCGACAGGTGAATTCGGACTGGTTTCCCATCCTGGAGTTCCATGCGCCCAAGTATGTAATGGGGAAGGTAAAAACCGAGATTTTCTTTGATCTGTTGAACCTGTCCTACGGCTCCAAGATGCCTCTGGTGGGGGATGAAGACCTGAGGGCTCTCCACCGGCAGAGGGTGAGGCAACGGGCGAAGTTTTATGAAGAGTGGTACATCCCGGACGCGGTAATCCGGGACATGATTGGGAAGGCCAGCGTCTACCCCGAGGGATAGGGATCGAGCCCGTTGTCCCGGTGATTTTGATTGACTCCGATTTGGATGAATAAGTATGTTGTAACGTTCGGCTTTTCCTTTTCCGGGTTTGCCGACAGACGATGCGTGTGGAGGCTGCAGCAATGAAAAGCGACCGGATCTATCTGGATCACATTGCGGGTACCCCCGTTCCTCCTACTGTGGTGGAAGCCATGCTCCCTTTCCTCAACGAACACTATGGAAATCCGGCAAGCATCCATCACGACGGGGAAATCCCTCAGGACGCCCTCTTCAGGAGCCGGGAGAAGGTGGCGCAGCTCATCGGCGCCCAACCCGAAGAGATCATCTTCACTTCCTGCGGGACCGAATCCAACAACCTGGCCGTAAAGGGAGTGTCGTTGGCCGGGGTTCGGCAAGGCAGGCACATCGTGGTGTCTTCCATCGAGCACTATTCGGTCTTGTACGCCGCAAAGGCCCTCGAACGGCTGGGCTTCGAGGTCACGGAGGTCCCCGTGGACCGCTACGGGCAGGTGGATCCCCAGGAAGTGTGCAAGGCCCTGCGCCCGGACACGGTCCTGGTGTCCGTCATGCACGCCAATAACGAGGTGGGAACGATCCAACCGTTGGCGCAGATTGCCCCGCACACTCGGGAACGGGGGATTGTTCTCCACGCCGACGCCGTCGCTTCCGTGGGACGAATTCCCGTGGATGTGGAAGCGTTGGGAGTTGATCTGCTGAGTCTTTCCGCCAACCAGTTCTACGGTCCCAAAGGAGTTGCCGCCCTTTACTGCCGCAAGGGCGTGCGCCTGTGGCCCCTCTTCCACGGCGGAGGCCAGGAGGACGGGCGCCGAACGGGAACGGAAAACGTCCCGGGGATCGTGGGCATGGGGAAGGCGGCCGAGACGGCCGT
>JARKQW010000132.1 GCA_029974695.1 Syntrophobacteraceae bacterium
ATCCACAGCGGCTCCCCGGGCGGCAGTTGTTCCAGGACTTCCCGTCCCCGGCGCAGGAGCCGTGCGCGAAAGGCGTGCTGGGCATCCCAGGCGCGTTGGACGGCGGTTTCCAACTCCCGCAGACTTGGGCGCAGTTCCGGGGGGAAGCCCTTGTGGAAGGCGTGGGACAGGTGTTCCGGCCCGTCCTTGAGGTGCAGAGTCGGCCGGATGATCCTGGGGTCGGGGACCTTGAGGGCCGCGCGGGACATGTACTGAGAACTCTCCACCAGGGGGCAGAAGAACCCGATTTCATCCTCCTGGGGAGTGGGCGCATTGATGACGTTGGGCAGAAACAGGTAGTCGGCCTGTTCCATGAGATGGCGCACGTGGCCGTGGAACACCTTGACTGGAAAACAGGTTTCCGCGGTCATGCACTCGACGCCGCTCAGGGCCAATCGGTTGTTGGTTCGAGGGCTGAACACCACCGAATGACCCAGTTGGGAGAAGAGCACCGCCCAGAAGACCCCCCATTCGACGGCATGGAGAGCCATGGGGATCCCGATCCGGGGTTTGGTGGCGCGGTCCCCCGGGGAAACCTCGTGGGCGGAGATCCCCTCCTCGTCCATCATTTCCTGAAAGAATTGCTGGTACTCGAGGAAAAGATTCGTCCGCACCCAGCCCGTGGAGCGGGTCACCTCGTACCGGCCGCAGTCTCCCCCCCAAACACTCTTTTGTCCGCCGAAATCGTACACCTTCAACTTGCACTCATTGTGGCATTTCTTGTCCGCCCGGCAAATGGACTCGGTGTAGCTCACCTCCATCCTTGCCAGGGCCTCCAGGTCTCGACTCTGCCGGGACAGTTCCTGTTTCTCGAACATCTCCCTCACGGCCAGGGCCGCCCCAAAAGCGCCCAGCACTTCCCGGTGCTTGGGAACCAGGATGGGGCGCTGCAAAACCCGCTCGAAGGCGGCCACGATCCCCCGGTTCAAGGAAGGGCCTCCCAGGAACATGACGCGCTGACCGATGGGGCGCTTTTCCACCACTCGATTGAGGTAGTTGTGGACGATGGCGTAGCAGAGTCCCGCAATGAGGTCTTCGCGCCGGGCGCCCTTTTGTGCGTAGCTTCCCAGGTCGGACTCCATGAACACCGTGCACCGCTCGGCCAGGTGAATGGGGGTCCGGGCCGATAGGGCGATTTCCTGGAATTCCCCCACGATATTGATCTTCATCTTGTTGGCCAGTTCGTGAAGGAAGCTTCCCGTGCCTGCGGCGCAGACCTTGTTCATGTCGAAGTCCAGGGGATGGGTGTTCTCGATGCGGATGTACTTGGAATCCTGACCCCCGATCTCGAAGATGGTGTCGATGAGCGGGTCCACTTCCACGGCCCCCCGGGCATGGGCGGTGATCTCATCGATGATGAGGTCCGCCTTGAGAAAGTCTCCCACCACGTTGCGACCCGAACCGGTGGTGGCGATGGCGGCGAGCTGCACCTGTTTTCCCGTCTCCCGGACCAGGTTCTGCAACAGCCGCTGGGTCACTTCGATGGGTTTGCCCTGGGTCGGGACGTAACACTTGTGGAGGATTTCCCCCTTGCCGTCGATGAGGGCATACTTGGTGGTGGTGGAGCCGATATCGACGCCCAGGTAGACCCGGGGGTTTTTCTTCCGGCGTTTGTGCCGGGCAGAGAGGCTGTTGTCGGGGTCGAATCGAGTCCACTCGAGCTCCAGCCTCGGCGCCACGGGAAATTCCTCCTGCAACGCGGATTGGTACTCCTTCAACCGGGAAAGATCGATCTGCACCCTCGTCCCCTGTCGCTGGGTTTGAAGGGCAAGCCCCAGGGCTCCCAGGGAAGTATGGTGCGCCGGAACCCGGAGTCCGGGGAAATAGTGTTGAAAGGCCATGACCTGGAGGCGGTTGGACGCCATGCCCCCGACGAACACCACGGGGTCTTCGAGCTCCCGGTTGGCCACGATGGTACTCAGGTAGTTGGCGGCGTTTCCGTAGTGGAGCCCCGCGATGATGTTGGGCAGGGGTTCTCCCTTGTTTTGGAGATGGATCATGTCGGACTTGGTGAAAACGGTGCACCGGGTGGCCACGGGCGCCGGATAGGTGCTCTTGAGTCCCAGCTCGATGAAATCGTCCAGGGTCTTTTGAAGTTTCTCCTGGTCCATGTGAAATTCCGGGCCGTACAGGGATTGGGCCAGCCGCTCCGCCTGCTGGTCGATGAAGGAGCCCGTTCCCGAGGCACAGGGACCGTTCATGTTGAAGGCTTCCAGGTGCCAGCGGTCTCCCACGTAGGTGAGCTGAAGCAACGCGGCGTCTTGGCCGCCCATGCTGATGATGGAGCGTACCCCGGGGACCACGTGCATCACCCCCAGGGCCTGGGCAATGGTTTCCACCTCATAGGGGGCCGAAAGGACATCCGCCAGGAGCTGCCCATGGACCCCCGTAAAAGAAACCGAGCGAATGGGCTGAGAAGGGATTCCTTCGGCGGCAAAAAAGGAGGGGTCCAAAATTCTGCGGAGAAACGCGATGGTTTCTTCAAAGACCAACCCGAAATGCCGCCGGTAGGGCGCCTCGTAGACCACCCTTTGATCCTCGTCCACCAGGACGCTGTTGATGCTTACCGATCCGACGTCGACCCCTAAATCATAAGCCATACGGTATTTCCCTTACCATGCGAATCCCACTGCAAAAGCACGCGCCCAAGGCCGGAGTTCCGGGCCCCGGGCAGAAAAACGCAGCTTCCTCATCGGCGCAATGCCGTGGGCTGCCCCTCGTCCAGCCCACGTACCCGGCTCGGCCCCGGGAAACGCACCGACATCCGACGGGCGAATTCCACAAAATAGAAACGTGCGATTCAGGACTCATGCAGATATGTACCCGGTCCGTTCTGCAGAGACCGGCGGAACTCCGTCCGGCCCGTCCGGCCCCGGCGGCCCTCGATGCTTACGCGGATGCCGGGGGGGTCTCGAACCCTTCAGGTTGCCGTCCCGCTCGGGATAGAGGCGTTCCTGGGACGGCCGGTCCCAAAGTTTTCGTAATATAAGTTTTTTGAATTCATTGTTCAATCGTTGATCGAAGGGCGGCGATTATGAACTTGACAGGAAGCGGAAGTTGAAGAGAAAGTGCGAAGACCTCCACCCCGCGCAGTGGGGCAGGAACCCCAGGAACGGAACCGGTTGGATTGCCCCGGAAATGATACGCATTGAAAACCTCACCAAGAACTATAAGAGCGTTCAGGCGCTCAAGGGAATCAGCCTGCACGTGGCGGAAGGGGAACTTTTTGCGTACCTGGGGCCCAACGGGTCCGGGAAAACCACCACCATCCGGGTCCTCACGGGGCTTGCCGCCCCGACTTCCGGCAACGCAACCCTTCACGGGTTTCACATTCTTCGAGACACCCTCAAGGCAAAACGGCAGTGCGGACTGGTGCCCCAAGCCATCAACCTGGACCAGGAGCTTACCGTCCGGGAAAACCTCGAGATCCACGGCAGGCTTTTCCAGATGCCGCGCAGCGAGCGCAAGTCGAGGATCGAGGAACTTCTGGACTACATCGGCATGAAGGATCGCAAGGACAGCCCCGTAAAGCACCTTTCGGGCGGAATGAGACGGCGGGTCATGATCGCCCGGGCCCTCATGCACTCCCCGCGCATCCTGTTCCTGGACGAACCCACGGTGGGGCTGGACCCGACCATCCGCAGAAAGATCTGGTCCTTGATCAAGAGGATTCAACAGAGCGGAGCCACCATCTTTCTCACCACTCATTACATCGAGGAGGCCGAGTTCCTGGCCGAACGGGTGGCCTTTCTGGACGAAGGACGGATCGTTGCCGTGGATTCCCCCCAGGCCTTGATGGCCCGGCTTGGGACCTGGGCCCTGGACGAAATGGTCGATGACAACATGGAAACCCGGTATTTTCAGAGTCGAGGGGAGGCCAACGCGTATATCGCCCGACAGCAGGGAAGCTTCTCCCTCCGGAGGGTGAACCTCGAGGATGTGTTCCTTTCCCTGACGGGCAAGAAGGTCCTGCCATGAAAGGATGCCTGGCCGTCTACCATCGCGAGGTCTTGATCCTGCGAAAGAAGTTGGTCAAGCAAGTCGCTTCCATGGCCGTGGCTCCCCTTCTTTACGTCCTGGCCTTCGGCCTGGGCATGGGACGGCACGTGGAGATCCAGGGGCGAAGTTACCTGGAATTTCTCATCCCCGGCCTGGTGGCCATGAGCAGCATGACCCAGGCCTTCGCCATAGCCAGCGAGATCAACATCGCCCGCTTTTACTGGCGGATCTTCGAAGAATTCCAGGCGGCACCCATCGGAAGCATGGCCTATGTTACGGGAGAGGTCCTGGCGGGGATTACCCGGGCCCTCCTTTCGGTACTGGTGATCCTGGCCATCGCCCTAAGTTTTGGGGTGGTGCTTTCTTACAGTCCCGCGTTCTGGCTGGGGGTCGTTCTCAACAGCTTTGTTTTCGCCTCCCTGGCGGTGGGCATGGCCATGCTCGTCAAGTCCCATGCGGACCAGGCTCTGCTCACCAATTTCATCATCACGCCAATGGCTTTCCTGGGGGGGACCTTCTTCCCCGTGGACCAAATGCCGTCCTGGGTTCAGAAGCCCCTGGGCCTCCTTCCTCTCACTCATGCCGCCCATGCCGTACGCACCGCCGCATTCGAAGGAGCACCGGAAGCCTTTCCCTATGTTCTTCTCGCCTCCATGGGCGTCGTACTCTTCGTCTTCGCCCTCTTTTGCGTCAACAAGGCCAAGGAGTAGTTTCAACCCATTGGTGGAAGAACCCTGGTTCTTCCCGAAAAACAACCCGTGTCGGTCGCAAATCCCGCGGACGGATGCCGAGACGGAAGAAGGAATGAAATCCATGGCGACGGCAACAGGGGCCCCACGGACGGGAATCGCCTTCGGAGACGGGTTCCTCCCCGTGCCGCCGTGGACAGGAGGGGAGGAGGAATGGGACTCTTGAAAAGCTGGCGGGGAGTGAAGGAAATCAAGAGACTGGGGACCATCACCCGGGTCCTCCTGAAACACGGTTTTCGGGACGTGGCTGAGCGGCTGTGGGGAGCCAAGGCCGGGAGACCCGAAAAAGACCCGGAGGAGGGAGGCCTGCTCGTCCGCGGGTTTCCGTCCCCCCGGAGAATCCGCCTGGTCCTCGAGGAATTGGGGCCCAGTTTCGTGAAGCTGGGTCAACTCATGAGCACTCGGGCCGATATCTTCCCCCCGGAATACATCGCCGAATTCGAAAAACTCCAGGACCGGGTTCCCCCTATCCCCTTCAAGGATGTGAAGGCCGTCATCGAAAAGGAACTCCGGCGACCCCTCGATCAAATCTATGCCCGATTTGACCCGGATTCCATCGCCGCGGCCTCGGTGGGACAGGTTCACACGGCCCTGCTGTTTTCCGGGGAAAAGGTTGCCGTGAAGATCATTCGACCGGGGATCGAATCGAAAATCCGGGACGACATCCGCCTCATGTATTTCATCGCCCATCGCATCGAAAAGTCCTTCGAGATCGGGCACATGATCGGAGTCGTGAACCTGGTGCAGGAGTTCGAACGAGTCATCTTTCGAGAGCTCGACATGCTCATCGAAGCGGGGAGCATGGAGAAGTTCGCGTATAATTTCCGGGAAGTCGATGAAATCCACATTCCCAGAGTCTATTGGGACTACACCACCCGGTCCGTCCTGGTCATGGAGCATGTGGACGGAATCAAGATGGACCAGGTGGATGCCATCCGCGCCCACGGAATCGACCCCAAGGAGATCGCCCTCATCGGCTTGCGGACCTTTTCCCGCCAGCTGATGGAGTTCGGGTTCTTTCATGCCGACCCTCATCCGGGCAATACCATCGTCTTGTACGACGGTCGGGTGAGTTTGGTGGATTTCGGCATCACCGGGTACCTGGACGAGGAAACCATGCGCCAGATTGCCCATCTCTTCCTGGGCTTCGCCCAACACGACTACGACCTGGTGATGGAAGCCCTTCTCGATGCCGGAATCCTCAACGAAGACCTCATGGACTTGCGCGCGTTTCGCATCGATCTCAAGGACGTGAGCGAAGCCTTCTACGGGCGCTCCCTGCAAAACATCTCCGTAAGGGACGTGTACGATCAGCTCATGCACCTGGTGCTCAAGTACAACATTCGGCTTCCCCGAAATATCCTGCTCCTGTTGAAGACCTTCATTCAGACCGAGGCTTTGGGAAAGATCCTGGGAAGCGACGCCAGCATTCTCGAGGTGACCCGACCTTATGCCAAAAAGCTCCTGAAGCAGGGGG
>JARKQW010000145.1 GCA_029974695.1 Syntrophobacteraceae bacterium
GGTGGCGTCCGCAGGAAGAGCGCCCTCGGCACGGTCCGAAGTAAACATATGGAAGATGGAGGATCTCATAATATGGACCTAAGCAAATTCACCATCAAGTCTCAGGAAGCCGTTCAGGCGGCACAAGCCAAAGCCATACAATACGGCCACATGGAAGTGGACGGAGAACATTTGCTGCTAGTTCTTCTCGATCAGCCCGGAGGGCTCGCTTCCCGGCTGCTCCAGCGGATGGAAATTCCCGCGGAGAGGGTTCGGGAGCGACTGGAGGAGGAACTGGAACGAAAGCCCCGGGTGAGCGGCCCGGGGATCGAGCCCGGCAAGGTGTACATCTCCCAGAGGGTGAGCAAACTCCTGGTCCAGGCCCAGAACGAGGCCAAGAGACTCAAAGACGAATACGTCTCCGTGGAACATCTCCTGCTGGCCTTTGTGGACGAAGGAGCCGCAACGCCCGCAGGGCGGGTGTTGAAGGAATTCCAGCTCACCAAGGATCTGCTGTTGAAGACCCTTCACGAGGTGCGGGGACGTCAGCGGGTGACCAGCGCCGACCCCGAGACCACCTACGAGGCACTCCAAAAGTATGGGAGGGACCTGGTGCAGGAGGCCCGTTCCAACAAGCTCGACCCCGTGATCGGCCGGGATGGCGAAATCCGGCGCATCGTGAGGATTCTCAGCAGAAAGACCAAGAACAATCCCGTTCTCATCGGAGACCCCGGGGTCGGAAAAACCGCCATCGTCGAAGGGCTGGCTCACCGGATCGTCCGCGGGGATGTCCCCGAGGGACTGAAAGACAAAACCATCTACGCCCTGGACATGGGTGCCCTGGTTGCGGGAGCCAAGTACCGGGGGGAGTTCGAAGAACGTCTCAAAGCGGTGCTCCAGGAGATCAAGGAGTCCGAAGGACGCATCATTCTTTTCATTGATGAACTGCACACCATCGTGGGGGCGGGCAAGGCCGAGGGGTCCATGGACGCGGGCAACATGCTCAAGCCCTTGTTGGCTCGGGGAGATCTGCACTGCATTGGGGCGACGACCCTGGATGAGTACCGCAAGTACATCGAAAAGGATGCGGCCCTCGAGCGCCGCTTTCAGCCCATCCTCGTGGATCAGCCTACGGTGGAAGACACCATCTCCATTCTGCGGGGACTCAAGGAGCGGTTCGAGGTTCATCACGGCGTGAAGATCCAGGACAGCGCGCTGGTGGCTTCCGCCGTGCTGTCCAACCGTTACATCTCGGATCGGTTTCTGCCCGACAAGGCCATCGACCTGGTGGACGAGGCGTGCGCCATGATCCGAACGGAAATCGATTCCCGCCCCGAGGACCTCGATGAAGTCAGCCGACGGGTCATGCAGTTGGAGATCGAAGAGGTGGCCTTAAAGAAAGAACGGGATCGGGCGAGTCATGAACGGCTGGAAACCCTCCGGAAGGAGCTGGCGGAGTTGAGAAGCCGGGCGGACGCAATGAATGCCCAGTGGGAATCGGAAAAGCAGGCCATCAAGAAGGTCCAGGCCCTCCGGGAAGAGATCGAGAAGGTCCGGCGGGAAATCGAGGTCGCCCAGCGCAATTTCGACCTTCACCGCGCGGCGGAGCTCACCCACGGGCGGTTGCCGGACCTGGAACGGCGTCTGACGGCGGAAGAGGACCGGTTGAGTTCCGAGCATGGGGGGAATCGGCTCCTTCGTGAGGAGGTTACCGAAGAAGAAATCGCCGAAATCGTCTCCCGATGGACGGGGATTCCCGTGGCCAAGCTGGTGGAAGGGGAAAGGGAGAAGCTTCTTCGGTTGGACGAGGTGCTTCACAGGCGAGTGGTCGGCCAGGACGAAGCGGTCAGGCTGGTGGCGGATGCGGTGATTCGCGCCCGTTCGGGCATCAAGGATCCCCGGCGTCCCATCGGCTCCTTCATCTTTCTAGGTCCCACCGGGGTCGGGAAGACCGAGTTGGCGAAGACCTTGGCGGAAGCCCTCTTTGACAGCGAGGACAACATCGTTCGCATCGACATGAGCGAATACATGGAAAAACACACGGTGTCCCGGCTCATCGGGGCCCCTCCCGGCTATGTCGGCTACGAGGAAGGCGGTCAGCTCACCGAAGCGGTGAGAAGAAAGCCCTTCAGCGTCATTCTCTTCGATGAAATCGAAAAGGCCCATCCGGATGTCTTCAACGTTCTGCTCCAGATCTTGGACGACGGGCGACTGACGGACGCCCAGGGACGCACGGTGGACTTCAAGAACACCGTCATCATCATGACCAGCAACATTGGGTCCACGCACCTCATCGAGGGAGTCACCGAGGGTGGGGAGATCCGGGAGTCCGCCAGGAAGCAAGTGATGGCCGAACTTCGGAGGGCCTTTCGCCCGGAATTTCTAAACCGGGTGGACGACATCGTGCTCTTCAAGGCCCTTACCCTCCAAGAGATCGAAAAGATCATCGATCTTCTGACCCAGGACCTTGTCAAGAGGCTCAAAGATCGCCGAATCGCCCTCGACCTTTCCGACGAGGCCCGTCAATTCATTGCCCGGGCTGGGTATGATCCCGTATACGGAGCACGGCCCCTGAAACGGTACCTGCAACATCGCCTGGAAACCACCATCGGCCGTGCGCTCCTGTCAGGAGACATTCCCGACGGGAGCACGATTCAGGTCGGGGTCCGGGACGGCGAGCTGCATGTGACCCATACATCGGCCCAGTGACGGCCGTTGCCGGAACGATTCAGGGTGGAAACCGGGCGAAACCGCGTGCCGCCCAGCTCTGAGGCCGTAGGATTCTCCCGGTTTCCTTTCCGGGTCTCCCCATGATCGAGGCAAGGCAAACGATCTCAAGTAGTTGTCGACTCCCGAGGGCTCCCTTGGGAGAAGACGGGAAAAGGGGAGATGAATTCATGAGAAAAGCGGAGGAAAAAGAAGTTTGATCTAGGCGAAGAAGGAGGGTCGACTTCCGAAGTCCCGTAAGTTCCGGCTTTAACGTCGGAAATTCTTTTGCTAGTTCTCTCTTGCCGATCAATAAGTTAGGCCCCCGGAAAGTCCAACATCCATTCATTCCGGGAAAATTTTCCCCCGAAACCTCCCCCCGTGATCTCCTGAAGAAGTCGTGAGATCACCTTTGACCTATTCCCGGGTCCCCGGTATGAAGGGACCACTCTTGGGGGGAGACGTGGCAAAATGCTGTTGCACCGTTTCCGGATTCGCCCGTACCAACAATCAGACACCGTGTCTTCCACATTCGAGAATCGACGTCTTGGCAGGGAGGCCCCGCAGGTTTGCTCCCAGGACCGAGGCGGGAGAGGTTCGTTTCATTCCATTGAGGTGACCCAGGGGACGGCTTCGGCCTGGTTCAGGAGTGGGAGGGGGCAGTATGGACCAGCAGTGGCGGCAGATTAAAGGCGAGCTCGAAAAGGTCCTCTCCAGGGGACAGTATGACCTTTGGGTGACCACCATCGAGTTTTTGGGGGTGCAGGACGGGCGCCTTTGCCTGGGGTGCCGGAGCCGATTCCATATCGAGTGGCTCCGGGGGAAACTGGAAAATAAGCTCCTCGATACCGCCCGGGCTTTCTTTCCTCAGGTGAGGAGGGTCGAGTACGAGGTGGTAAAGGACGTGGAGGACCCCCCTGCGGAAGCCCGGGAGGATTGGCCCCGGCAGCTCTCCTTTCATGAAGTGGTCCGGCGCCCGGAACCCGTATACAACCGTCGATTCACCTTCGATCAATTTGTCGTGGGAGGTTGCAACCAGTTTGCCTACGCCGCCTGCCTGGGCATGGCCAGCGGCCAGTGTCTCTACAATCAGTCGGTCTACCTGCTCTCGGAAACCGGCCTGGGCAAGAGCCACCTTTCCCATGCCGTGGGCAACTACCTGCTGAGCTCCAAACCGGAAACCCGGGTCCACTACGTGACGGCCGAGCAGTTTGCCAACGAGATGATCAGTGCCTTGAGAAACGGGAGCATGGAAGTCTTCAAGAGCAAGTTTCGGGCGGACTGTGATGTTTTTCTTCTGGAAAAGGTCGAGTTTCTCAGCGGAAAGGAGAAGGTCCAGGCGGAGCTGGTCTATACCCTGGACGAGTTGATGAACCGTGGAAAAAGGATTCTATGCACGGGAAGCTCCCACCCCAAACAGATCCCGAAGCTCAACTCCGATTTGCAGTCGCGGCTGAGCGGCATCCTGGTGGCTCCCATCGAGCCGCCCGATTTCGAAACAAGGGTGGAAATCATCCGGAGCAAGGCCAAGGGGGAGAACCTGGTGCTTCCCCGGGGGGTTGCCGAATACTTGGCGGAGCGGGTTTCCGGGGACGTGCGCAGGATCGAGAGTTGCCTGGTGGGGTTGATCGCCAAGACCAACATCCTGGGGGTCCCGCTGACCCTTCAGCTTGCCGAGGAAGTCACCCAGACGATGCTGGAGAACCTGCCCAAGATCGATATGCAAAGGATTCAGGAAGTCGTGTGCTCGGTCTTTCAGATTACCCTGGAAGATCTGAAGTCTCCTTCCCGAAGGAAGGAAGTCGCCATGGCACGCAAGATGGGCATGTACCTAGCAAGGATGTACACCTCGGAGTCCCTGGTGAGTATCGCTCGGTCTTTCCAGAGGTCCCACAGCGCAGTGGTCCACGCGGTGAAAGACCTCACCCGGGAAATGGAAGACAGCGGCAGCAAGGTTCGTCGGCAGGTGGAATATGTAAGCCGACGCCTGGAAACCACCTGCCTGACCTCATGAGGGGGGAAGGCTTTTCCGTCCCCCCGATCCCCGTGGAGAAGGACTCGGATGTTTCCCGGGAAGGGTCTACTTGGCGCGATTGATCTTTTCTCGAAGGACCCCGGAACACTTGAAGGTGACGACCTTCCGGGGGGAGAGCATGATGGGTTCGCCGGTTTGAGGGTTCCGGCCGCGGCGCTGGTTCTTCTCCTTGATGCTGAATTTGCCGAAGCCGCTGATGAGCACGTCGTCCCCGTCTTCCAGGCTCTGCTTGACGATTTCGAAAAGCGTCTCGATGATGTGAGCGGATTCGGTCTTGGTGAAAATATTCTTGGCGAACAGATTCTCCACGATATGGGCCTTCGTTAGGGTCATACGCTTTTCCTTTCCACGCATCGGATCTTGCATACCGAACCGGCCGGCCGAATCCCTTTTCCGAATTCCTCAATTTTCCTAGGCTAGTAAACGATAATTCCTCAATAATCAACACAAAAATGGGGTCCCTCTTGCGAGGAACCCCTCCCTTGGCTTCCTTTGGTGGCGGTGCAGGGCTTCGAACCCCGGACACTGCGGATATGAGCCGCATGCTCTGACCAACTGAGCTACACCGCCGTCGAGCGTGAAGAAAGGTAAAGGAAAACCGCAGGGTCGTCAACTCTAAAATGGAGGTCCAACGCCCCGAGACGGAAGGGCGTCGGGATTAGAATTGACAAACACGACCCTTTCGGATAGATGTGGTTAACTCATTGATGCTAAGGGCTTTTTTCATTTTTCTCGGAGAAGTTCTTAGCCTCCCCGGCTTTCGGGTCTTCCCGGTTGGATCCGGTGGGGCTGTTCCTTCACAAACGCTGCGGGCCCTCGGGGCCGTGTGGCGAGGAGAGGCTCATTTGAACCCAGGCGTGTACGAAGTCAAAGTAATCAGTGATTTTTCAGCAGCACATCTTCTACGGAATTTTCGCGGCAAATGCGAAAACCTCCACGGTCACAACTGGAAAATAGAGGTGGTTTTGCGGGGCTCGAAGCTGAACGAGGCCGGGCTCCTTATGGACTTCGGAGAAATCAAACACGCCACCCGGGACCTTCTCGGAGAGATCGATCACAAGTACTTGAACGATCTTCCTTCTTTCAAGGACCAGAACCCTTCATCGGAAAACATTGCCCGTTACCTGTTTGAACAGCTTTCGGTTCGGTTGAACACGGAAAGTCGATACGTTTTCAGCGTATCGGCCTGGGAATCTGCGGATGCTTGTGCCACGTTCGTGCGCGAGTGAGTGGGACTAAAGGGCTGAGGATAATAGGAGCAGGAAGATGGCGCTGAGGAAACGGATCCATCCAGTGGTGAAACAAAGGGATTTGCACCGGAGACCCATGGTCTTCGTGCTGGGGGCCTTACTGACTTGCCTGGTGGTGATGGGAGTCTCGCAGCATGTGTGGGCTCTTCAACGGCCGGGCGGCGCTG
>JARKQW010000154.1 GCA_029974695.1 Syntrophobacteraceae bacterium
AATCCCTGGCTGCCGCCGAATCCGTGCTGGATCCGGACGAAAAGCACCTGGGAGTCGCCCTCGTGGACATGGGTGGCGGGACGAGCGATGTGGCCATTTTCAGCGACCACGCCATCCGGTACTCTTGCGTGGTGGGGCTCGGGGGAAATCACATCACCTCCGACATCTCCGTGGGCCTCCGTACGTCCATGGACGAGGCGGAGAAAATCAAGAAGAAGTTCGGTTGCGCCCTTTCCGAGCACGTAGGTCCCCAAGATGTCATCGAGGTGGGGTCCGTGGGAGGGCAAAAGCCCCGGCAACTGGCCAAGTCCATCCTGACCCAGATCATCGAGGCCAGGGTGGAAGAAATCATGAAGATCATCGAGTGGGAGCTGGTCCGGTCGGGATATGTCGAGTCCCTCCACGCCGGGGTGGTCCTCACCGGGGGAGTTTCTCTCCTGCCGGGAATCCGGGAACTGGCCGAAAGAGCGCTGGACATGCCCGTACGCATCGGGGTTCCCTACCGGTTCGGAGGGCTGGGGGATGTGGTCAAGAACCCCATCTACTCCACCGCCAGCGGTTTGCTTCTCTATGGAAGGAAACACGGAAGCCGTGGGGGTCGTTTGGAAGAGCCCAGCCTGTTCAAAAAGGTCATGGAATCCGTGAGACGATGGTTTCGAGAGTTCTGGTAATCGGGGCCCCGGCGATGGAAATCTCCCGAGGAAGGGGTCTCCTCCGTCGCTGCGGCAGCAAAGGGCAGGATTTGGTTGGCAGGCGTCCTAACCAAATACTTTCATCGAGGGGGAAGGGTGCGATATGGAGAATTCAGCATTGAATCGGGCTAAGATCAAAGTTCTGGGAATCGGCGGCGGCGGCGGCAACGCAATCAACAACATGATCAGCGAAGGGCTGGAAGGAGTGGAATTCGTCGCGGCCAATACGGATTTCCAGGTGTTGGAGCGGAGTCTTGCGCCCGCCAAGATCCAGCTGGGAGTGAACCTGACCAAGGGACTGGGAGCGGGAGGAAACCCGGAGGTCGGCGGCAAAGCCACCCAGGAAGACGTGGACAAAATTCGCGCCGCCGTGGACGGCAGCGACATGGTGTTCATTACCGCGGGACTGGGGGGTGGAACGGGAACGGGAGGGGCGCCCATTGCCGCCCAGGTCTGCAAAGAAATGGGGATCCTCACCGTTGCCGTCGTCACCAAGCCCTTTGCCTTCGAAGGAAAGGTCCGTCACCGAAACGCCGACGAAGGCCTGAAATCCCTCCAGGGGGTCGTGGATACCCTCATCACCATTCCCAATGATCGGCTCCTGTGCCTGGCCGACCGCAGGGCCACCTTTCTCGAGATGTTCAAACGGGCGGACGACGTGCTGTTGTACGCCGTAAAGGGCATCTCCGACCTCATCGTGAACCCCGGCTACATCAACGTGGATTTTGCCGACGTGAAGACGGTCATGGGGGAAATGGGGCTGGCCTTGATGGGAACCGGCTCGGGTCGAGGCGAGAACCGGGCGGCCCAGGCCGCCCAGCAGGCCATCTCGAGCCCGCTTCTCGAAGACATCTCCATCCACGGAGCCCGGGCCGCCCTGATCAACATTTGTGCCGGGCCCGACCTGGGCATGCACGAGTTCGAAGAGGCCTCCTCCATCATCCAGAAAGAGGTGGACGACGAAGCCCACATCATCCTGGGAATGGCCATCGATCCCGCCATGGAAGACGAGATTCGAGTCACGGTCATCGCCACGGGAATCGGGAAGGTGGAGAAGTCGGAACCGGTGAGCACCGCCGCCGCCCGGGCCAAAAGAGCCAAGGTGGAAGGGATCATCCCCCCGGAGCTCAACTACGACTACTTGCAGATCCCGACGGTCGTCCGTCACCGTCCGGTTCGAGACAACGGGCCCGGTGCCGGTTCCGAGCCTCCCAAGAGGAGGACGTTTCTTCAAAGACTGACGGGGGCCGTGTCCGAGGAGGAAGACCTCAACATTCCGACCTTCATCCGCCGTCAGGCGGATTGAGAAGGGGGAAGCCGTCCCTAAACAGGCCTTCCGTCGCTTTCGGTGCAATCGTCTCTTGGAGACCTCCTCCTCCGGGGGGGGCTGGGGTGAACCCCTTCACCGATCCCACCCCCCCGTTCCTCAGGTGGGGGTCGGGGACACCGACCCAACCTCCTTTCCCTCCCCTGAAACGGACTGGGACGGGGGCGCAGGAAGGCCGCTTTTTGGGGATGGAACCCCTTGATGTGGAGTCTCCGGTCCGAAGCCCCGGTTTCTTGCCCGCCGGGTCCTCGGATTTTGGCGGGGCCTTGCCCCCCCTTCTCCCTCCGTTGCGGAGACGAAGGCCGAGGTGAGTGGGCATCAAAGACGCCGATTTGTACCCCACTCACCTTGACCTCGGCCCCGTGGAACGACACGGACCCGACGGGGCCGCGGAGACGCCGACGGCATTCGAGTCGGGGCCGAAACCACCCAATGTCCCCGCGGGGCCTTTCGGGCCTTCCTTGAAGATCCGCCATGCATTGGAAATGGAAGCAGCGTCATCGGCAGCGGCTTTCCGCCGAAAGAGGGACCATCCGCAAGGATTGGCGGGGGAAAGTGCGCATTGCCCTGGCCTTCCCCAACCGTTATGCCGTCGCCATGTCCAACCTGGGTTTCCAGTCGGTCTACGCAGCCTTGAACGAGGTGGACCACGTCGTCTGTGAACGGGTCTTCTACCCGGAAACCGCCGATCTGCCCCATGTGAAACAACATCCCGGAAGCCTTTTGTCCCTGGAGTCCCAGCGGCCGGTCCGGGAGTTTGACCTGGTGGCTTTTTCCGTCCCCTACGAAAACGACTACTCCCATGTCGTCGAAATGCTGAGCCTGGCGGGCATCGAACCTCGGGCAGCCCGCCGTTCCCGGGAATCCCCGGTCGTTGCCGCCGGGGGGGTCGCGGTCATCCTGAACCCGGAACCGCTTTCCCCCTTCATGGATTTCTTCTTCATCGGGGAAGCCGAGGGAATGCTGCCCGACCTCGAGGGCCGGTGGGGGGAATTCCCCGAGAGAAGGGACGACCGGCCGGACTTCCTGCATCAGCTGGCCCGGGAAGTCTCGGGCATCTATGTGCCGTCCCTCTACACCGACTCGTATCTTGCGGACGGGACGCTCCGGTCCCTCGATCCCGTCCACAAGGATCTGCCGGAAAAGGTTCCCTATGGGCGGGGGAACCTGGATCGGGCCAAGCCCTGTCGGACGGTGGTCCTCACCCCCGAGACCGAGTTCAGCGACGTGACCCTGTTGGAAATTGGAAGAGGGTGCGGCCGGGGATGCCGGTTTTGCGCGGCGGGCTACGTCTACCGTCCCGTTCGATTCCACGCCGGAAGCCGGGTGGTGGATGCGGCCGCCGAGCGTCTCGGGGAAAGTCCCCGGGTGGGGCTGGTGAGCGCCGCCGTCTCGGATCATCCGGAAATCGATTTCATCTGCCGGTCCTTGTTGGACCGGGGTGCTTCCTTGTCCTTTTCGTCTCTTCGCGCCGACGGCATCACCCCGGAGATCGCCTCGACCCTCGAGGCAGGCCGACACCAAGCGGCGGCCCTCGCCCCCGAGGCCGGGTCGGATCGCCTGCGAAAAGTCATCAACAAGAATCTTACCGTCGAGCAGGTCCACCGGGCCGTGAAGGAACTGGTAGACAAAGGGGTGATGCACTTGAAGCTCTACTTCATGATCGGTCTTCCCACGGAAACCGCCGAGGACCTCGATGCCGTAGTGGACCTGGTGAAGGGAATCCGCCACGAGATCTTGAAGTCCAGCCGGGGTCGCACGAGATTGGGAACCGTTACCCTGAGCGTTCATTCCTTTGTTCCCAAACCGTTCACTCCCTTTCAGTGGGCGCCTTTTGCCGGGGTCCGGGAACTGAAGGAGCGGGGAAAGAGGCTCCAAAGAACCCTGCAAAAGGTCGCCAACGTTCGCGTTCATTTCGATCTTCCCAAGTGGGCCTATGTGCAGGCCCTATTGTCCCGGGGAGATCGGCGGGTGGCTTCCATCCTCGAGAAAGTGGCCCTCGAGGGAGTCGGCTGGACCCAGGCCATGAGGAGCGCCCCGGCGAACCCGGATTTTTGGGTCATGAGGGAGAGGGGAAAAGAGGAAATCTTTCCCTGGGAAATTGTGGATTTGGGATTGAAAAAGAGCTTCCTGTGGGAAGAATACCGGCGGGCCCTTCGCGGGGAGCCCAGCCCCCCCTGCCGCCCGGACGAAAACTGCCGCCGCTGCGGAGTCTGTGCGCCGTAGAACCCCATTGCCAAAAAACACTCCGGTTAAGGCCTCATGGGCGGTTCGCCCTCCCCCCCGGGCAAAGGGGAGAAAACGGGGGGCCTCCCGCCAAGGGAGGAGCCAAAGCCTTCCCCCCGGTTGGCAAGAGACAATCCCGTTTGTTAGAAGAGTACCCTGCACAAGGGGCCATGTCGCCCGCGGTTGGACCGAAGCGCGTTCCTCAATCCCGCCCGCCCAGGCGGGGACCCGGGATTCTTCAGGGATTCCACGCCTCCTCTTTCCCCGCCCGATTCCTGCGGAGACAGACCTTGCGGGGGTTGCGTCGAGTCGAAAATCTCGTCCGTTCCGGTCACGGACGGATCGCCCCCCATAGACCGGGTCCTCGAGGGTTGCACGGAGGCGCTTGGGTCTGCAGCCGCTCCCGGGACAATCCGTTCTCCGCAGAGGATCTCCGGGCCCAGACTTTCCACTTTCTCGCCCCTGGGAAGATCCTACCTGTTTGCCGAGAAAGTCCCATAATCGGCAAGGGAGTCGTTCACGAAAACGTGGTAGGTGCCGGTAATCTTGGTGCCGCCGCTCGAGAGCTTTCCTTTGGTGAATTTCAGGACCATCTTGTCTTCGCGGCAGTCGAAAACGGCTTTGAACTTGGCCGTGGTGTTTGAAACCGATCCGTTGAGATTGGTGGAGACGGTGCCGCAATGGGTATTGGTGACTCGCAAAGTGCCCTTGAGCACGGTGCCGCTTTGCTTGACGACCGCCTTAATCCTGCCGGAACCCCCAAAATAGCTGAACCACTTGCCGGTCCAGGTACCCTCAACCCGCGGCACGGATACCCAGATGGCGGCGGGATCTTCCGTCTCTTGG
>JARKQW010000172.1 GCA_029974695.1 Syntrophobacteraceae bacterium
GATCCGTTCCTGAAGCAATACCTGGGAGAACGGGGCCCGGACGGGATGTTTCCCCTCGAGGCCAACCTTCGGGAACTGGCCCTCCTCCTGCGGGCCTCTCTCCTTTTCCAGCCCTCCCGTTTCCGGGGACTGTCCCAAAACGGCTTTCTGCAGGAATCCACCCTGTATGGGGAACCCGAGTCCCACAAGAGGGTTCTGCGGACCCTGGGCGCCCTTTCCAAGACGGGGACGGTGGCGGACGTGCGAGGCACTCCCCTGGTCGGGCACCTCATGGTGGCCTGGCCCGTCGAGGACCCGGCCTACCTGGCCGTGTTTCGAATCCTGGGAAGAAACGGGGCGGCGAATCTTCGCCCGGCATCCCCGGTGCTCGAAAGATGGTCCCGGCAATACCCGGGCCGGCGGGGAAAGGTGCGGGTGCGGCTGCTGACTCGAACTCCCCCGTCCTCGTGGAGCGTCCTCGAGGAGTGCCCCGGGTTCGAAAGGCTGCTGTCCTCGGGGGGAAGAGTCGGGGTGAGCCTTTGCGGGCAGGCTCGAATCCTTTCGACGGCCCGGGGAAGCCGATCCCGGCGCATGGTCCGAGGTGTTTTCGAATACTCGCCCGACGGCCAAGCCCTGGTTCTCGAAACCGACCCGGACACCTATGCCGACGGGGTGCTCGACGCCGAGGCCCAAGACCTCGAGGGAGAAGGACGAAAAGCCCTGCGGGCGGTCATCGCGTGGAACGGAATTCACGGCGCGAGCCGCCATCCCGAATTCCCGTCCCTGTGCGACACCACCCATTGCATGGTCTTCCGGGGAGAGCCCGTGGAAGGCTCCCCAAGGAAGAAGGAACGGACCGACCCGAAGCTGCTCGAGCTCCTGGACGAAATCTCCCGAGAACATGGGATGTCCTGGTTTTCCTTTTCCAGGGGCGGGGCGGACCGGTGGAAAAAGCGGATGAGTTCCCGGGAGCTGGGCGCACTGCTCCACGAGGACCTCATCCTGGGGATTCGTCGAGAGAGGACCCGGAACGGAGAGGTGGCCGTTCACCTGGTGTACGGCGACGGCGAAGAGGTCGTCCCTTGCGAGGTGTTCCGCAACCGATTGAAACTGCTGTCCTGTCCCGACTCCATTTGGGAAGATGTCCCGGCCGGGATATGGGAATTCGAGGGGATCGGGGAAGGCCACGGCCGGGGGCTGTCGCTGGAAAAGGCCCGGGCCCTGGGCAAGTCCGGAGCCGACGCCCGGGCGATCCTCGAGGACGCATACCGGCCCGATCCCCGGCCCGGGCCGGGTTCCTCCTAGGAGTTGGTGTTCTGCCGATAGTCGGTGTTCCGGCGATTGAATTCATCGAGGGCCCGGAGAATGTCCTCCCGGGAGATCTGCTTGCGGTCCTCGAGCAGGGCGTTGAGCACCGCCTCCCGGATCACCAGGCGCAGATCGGACCCGGTGGATCCTTCGGTAAGCCGGGCCAATTCATCGAGATCGATGTCGGCGTGAACCTTCTGGAGGATCTTACCGAGGATCTTGCGTCTCATGACCAAATCGGGCAGGGTGAAGCTCATGACCTTGTCGAAGCGCCGCCAGGCCGCATAATCCAGCAGCTGGGGATAATTGGTGGCCGCGATGAGCAGCACCCCGTCCTCGACGAGGCTAATGTCGTCGACGGCCTTGAGGAGCGTATTGACCGCCCGCTTGATGGCGCCGTGGTCGTCCGAGGTCCTGGTCTTGGCCACGAAATCGAACTCATCGATGAATAGAATGCAGGGACTGAGCTTTTTGGCCAGGACAAAGACCCGGTCGATGTTCTTGGAGGTCTCCCCGAGGTAATGGCTGATGATCATGGAGAGCTTCACTTCGATGAACGGGAGCCCGAACCATTGGGAAAGGGCCCGGGCCGTGGTGGTCTTTCCCGTCCCCGGGGGTCCCACAAAAAGGATTTTCCCAATTTCGTACAGGCCGATATGCCTCAGGTATTCGCGATATTCGAGGGCCTTGCCCGCCTTGGCGATCTCCTCCCGCTGGTCTTCGGTGAGCACCAGGTCGGCGAGCCGGTCCCTCCCCCCTTCGGGCGTCTTGATGGTCACCAGCTTGAGAAGGTCCTGGACATCGCCCCCTTCCTCCCACAGGTCCTCGATCTTGGCCTCCGCCCCTTCCGTTTCCCGTCGAACGGGTTTGTTGGCCACCCTGGCCTCGATGTAGCTCACGTTGGGATCGAACTTCTGGTAGTAGTGGGCAAGGACCGGGTTTCTCTGCATGGCCGGAAGGGTGTCTCGCCCCCCAAACCACCCGGCAGCCAGGTCGAAGTCCAGGAGCCCGATCCGGGAACCCGAATCCTCCACGTGGATGAAGGGGAGCAGTCTCAGCAGGTCCGGCGCGTTGTCTATGCCGTAGATCTTCTTCACGTCCTGGGAGGTGACGACGATGGGCCGTTCAACTCCCTGGAGGTCGAAGTCCAGGTAGTGGGCCAGGATCGAGGGAGGAAGATCGTTTTCCGTAAGGCTGGGGGACTGGTTGAAGATCTCGGCGGTGAGCAGGAGTTCCATGATCTGCATTACATCGGGATTTTCGGCAGCCATGTTGATGACCTCGGCAATCGGTGGAAGTGGAACGGCGGATGAGAAGATGAACCTCTGTCGCGGTTTTCATGAAACACCGTTCGGGCGTACCCGCCTCGCGGGCCCTGGGAACGCGTTTGTCTAAAGACGTAGGCGGAACCTTGAATCTTTTCCGATGAAGTTTCTGCGTACCGCAATCCTCCGGACTGTATGCCGAAATGATCTTGCTGTCAATGCAAACTCCCGCCCCGGCCGGGCGCCCGGACGCCGGGACCTCGAAACCAGGGCCGACATGGGCGGACACGGCCCTTGTCCCCCGACCCGCCGCCGGATACAAAAAATACTTTGGCAGGGTCGCAATCGATGCTATTTTCTTGCGCGCTCAATCTGGAGAACACCGGATCTTCCTCAGCGATCCTGGTCTTTGGGAACCGGGACCCGGGGAGTGCCTTTTCTCGGGGAACGGCGCTCATTGGGCCAAGGGACACCGGATTATCAACCGACATGACCGGCACGAACACGGGAGATTTGCCTGGGATGAATCAAGATCCGCCTGGCAAACAGGTTGAGCGACTGCTGGAGGCCCTGGTGGGGGGTGGGGTTTCCCTGGATCGAGATCGAACCGATCTCTCGCGCCTGGTCCGGGATGCCCGAAGCTTCCAATGCAGGGACATCCGTGTTGTGGCATTCGGAGGCGGTACGGGGCTTTCCACGGTGGTGGGCGGAAATTCCCAGCTCGAGGATTGGCCCGAAAACCCCTTCATCGGGTTGAAACAGGAGTTCCCCTTCCTCGATGTGGTTGTCTGTACCACCGACGACGGAGGGTCCACGGGGCTGCTTTTGCAGGAGCTGCCCATGATCGGGGTCGGCGACCTGCGCAAGCTGTTGCTGTCGATGATTCTCGAGGACCGGCTTCGGGAAACCTACGGCCTGGACCCGATCGAAACAAGGCAGCTGGTGCGACTCATCCACGGCCTCTTCAATCACCGCTTCCCTCCCAACCACAACCCGTTCAAGTGCCTTTCGAACCCCCTCCTGGTCGTGCCGCGAAGCTGGAGAAAATCCTGCCCCGAATCCCTGGCTCGACTGCTGGCCACCCTGGGCCAATACGTGGCCCCGGGAGGGGACGGCCCGACCCTGAAGCCGGGAGGCCATTGCCTGGGAAACCTGATTCTCACGGCGGCCATCCTCCGGGAAGCCTCGATCCGCGGTGTGGATCCCCCCGACGTGGAATCCATCGAGAAGGGACTCGACACCCTGGCCGAGGTCCTGGGCGTGGTCCCGGGCCGATTGCATCCGGCCACCTCCACCCCCGGTCAGCTGGTGCTGCGATACAGCAACGGGGTCGCCGTTCGAGGGCAACGGAAATCGGCGGTCTGCAGGCGGGACTTCCCCATCGATTGTGTGGCCGTGGAATTCTTCGGCAACCCCGTGGTGAAACAAGACCTGTGCAGGACCATCCGGGAGGCGGACCTCATCCTGTTCGCCCCGGGAAGCTTGTACACAAGCATTCTGCCGATCCTGCAGCTGACGGATGTTGTGACTGCCATCAAGGAGAACCGGAAGGCCCTGAAGATTCTGGGAGCCAACTTCTGGATCCAGGAGGGGGAGACCGACATCTCCCTGCGGGGCAGGAATCGAGGGTTCACCGTGTCCGAACTGGTGGAAGCTTACGACCAGAACGTGCCCGGCGGGTCGGCGGGCCTCTTTGACGTGGTGCTGAGCGCCAATCTCGAGCACGTGCCCGGCAACGTGCTCAGCAATTATGCCCTGGAAGGCAAGAGCCCCATTTACCTGGACCGGAGCCGGCTGGCCGGGTTCGGCGTGCTTCCCGTGGAGGCCACCATTTACTCGAGGCGGCGTTTGCGGGTGGCTCACGTGATCCACCACGATCCCGAAAAATTCGCCCTGGCGGTCCGGGGCCTGGTGTTTGCCCACGATCGGTTCAACCTTCGGTGCGAGTCCCTTCGCCCGCACGCTTCCCGGCCCTTGCGGCAATGCGCACCCGTGGGAATCTCCGCTCTTTGCGACTACAGGAAGGCCATGAGCCGAGAGTTGGACCCAAAGCGCTTCCTGCCCCGGCAGCTTCGGCGGGTCTTCGATGAGATCCTCTGGGAAAACCGGGACATTCGTCCCGGACATCTCCGAAACTTCCGGGGGGCGCGGATCATCCCCTCGGCCCGGTGGCACCGGAGCAACGAGTGGGACAACGTCCTGGGCTACTACGACCCGGAAGATAAGATGATCTATCTCCATGAGCAGTTGCGCAACGATCCCGAGCGACTCAAGGGGAACCTGCTGGTTGCGCTGGGGGAGTCGTTGCTGGGACGGTATCTCGAGGGTCGCCGGTGGATCGATTGGGAGTCCCGGGGCGAGTGGGGGGCAAGGTGCTACGAAATCCGGCTGCGGCCGGAAGAGGAGCGGGAATGTTTCCTGGGCGACGCCCAGCTCAAGGAATACCTGCGCCTGTCCCGCATGGTTCCCAACCCCGAAGACCCGAGGACCTACCGAATCACGCTCAACGGCAACGAAGGCTTCACTCCTCCCGGCCTGCTCTTTGGCCTTCTCTACGCATGGTATCTCAACAACGATTACGGTGAAATCCTCGAATACGAGATGTCCCTGTTGCGTCGACCTCCCCAGAAGCTCATCCCTTGTCAGCTCCAGGAGCGCGATCGAAAACAGGCACTCATCGCCTTGTTTCGCAAGGAGGTGTTCGAACACGCGGAGTGAATGAAGGAAAGGGTCGAGTTTGAACCCGGATTGAGCGATCGGACTGGGACGAATCCCGTTTCGTCGTTCCCGAGCATGCGGGAATCCGGAAAAGGCGTGCATACCCGCTCGCCTTGGCGGGCATGACGCCCGGATGCTCTCGGGATTGCTCGATCCAGGTTTGAACTTTTGAAATGGGGGTCCGGTCCGGAATTGGAGGAGAAAATGGAACTTAGACCCAGGAGTCATCAGAAGATTGTCGAGCTCATCCAAAAGGGGGTGGAGATCCCGAACCCCCTGACCTTGGACATCGGGGACGAGGTGCTCCCGGAGAACATTTCCGGCAACGGGGTCAAGATCTATCCCGGGTGTCGCATCTACGGCAAGGAAACCGTCATTGCCGGGGGCGCCAAGATCGGAGCCGAGGGCCCCGTCACCATTGACAACTGCCAGGTCGGTCCCATGGTCGAGCTCAAAGGCGGCTATTTCAAGGGTTCCGTCTTTCTTGCCAAAGCCAATATGGGAATGGGCGCTCACGTGCGGGACGCCTGCATCCTCGAGGAAGAGGCCAACGGGGCCCACTGCGTGGGGTTGAAACAAACCATCCTGTTTCCTTTTGTGACCCTGGGCAGCCTCATCAATTTCTGCGACTGCTTCATGGCGGGGGGAAGAAGCAGGAAAGACCACAGCGAAGTGGGAAGCTCCTACATTCACTTCAATTACACGCCCGACGGAGACAAGTCGACCCCTTCCCTCCTGGGCGACGTTCCCCGGGGGGTCATGTTGAACCAGCCCCCGATCTTCCTGGGAGGCCAGGGCGGCCTGGTGGGTCCTCTTCGGTTGGGCTTTGGAAACGTGTCCGTGGCGGGAACCATCCTGCGGCACGATACCCCGGAAGACCGAAAGAAGATCATCGGGCTGACCTATCCGCCCACCGTCGTGGATTTTGTCCCCTACCGGTATCCCAATCTCAGCCGAATTCTCAAGAACAACCTCATTTACCTTGCCAACCTTGTCGCCCTGGAATGCTGGTACCGGAACGTACGCAAGCCGTTTTTTTCGACCATGGAATATGGAGAGCTGTTCTACCGGGGAGTCCTGGACAAACTGGCCGCAGCCAAAAAAGAACGAACCGGCAGGCTCAAGGCCATGGTCCAGAAGGTCCCTCCCTCCCACGACCAATGTCGATGCGGAAAGGAGTCGGAAAAGGGGTGCGAATTGCACGCCAATATCGACGCCGTTTGCGAACTGTTCGGGCAGAGCCTGTCGGATCCCCGGGAGGCCCAGCTTGCCGAAGGTTTCCTGAACGCCTTCGAGAAATTTCGCGGCGCCAACGGCCGGGACTACATCCAGGTCATCCAGGCCATGCCGGAAAGCCTGTCCGCCGAAGGGGTCCGGTGGCTTCAATACGTAGTGGATGCCTTGTGCAGGAGGGCAGGAGCGCTTCTTTCCTCCTTTGGCCTTTTCTGAAGCACCGATTGTTCTGAATACATGATCAAGGAAGGACAAAACATGGGTACTTTATTCGGTACAGATGGAATCCGGGGCGTTGCAAACCAATATCCCATGGACGCCGCCATGGCTTTTGCCGTAGGACAGGCCGTCACTCATGTGCTCAAAAGGGAATCGCACCGGACGCGGATCATCCTGGGAAAGGACACGCGCATCTCGGGCTACATGCTCGAAAGCGCGCTCCTGGCGGGCATCACTTCCATGGGCGGCGATCCTTACCTGGTGGGTGTGCTCCCCACCCCGGGGATTGCCTTCATTACCGAAAGCATGCGCGCCGACGCGGGAATCGTCATTTCCGCTTCCCACAACCCCTACCAGGACAACGGCATCAAGATTTTCGGGGGGAACGGGTACAAGCTTTCCGACGAACAGGAGGAAGTGATCGAAAAGCTGATCCTCGAGGGAGACCTGCCCAAGAAGGTCCCGCCCCCTCACCAAATGGGACAGGCCTACCGCATCAACGACGTCCACGGCCGGTACATCGTGTTTTTGAAGAACACCTTCCCCCGGGCCCTGTCCATGGAGGGGATGAAGATCGTGATCGACGCGGCCAACGGAGCGACGTACCGGGTCGCCCCCGAAACCTTCACGGAGCTGGGCGCCAAGGTGGACATCATTCACAACACTCCCAACGGGATCAACATCAACGACCGCTGCGGCTCCCAGCATACCCAGGACCTCCGAACCCGGGTGGTGGAAAAGGGCGCCGCCATCGGCCTGGCCTTCGACGGAGACGGGGACCGGTTGATCGCCGTGGACGAAAAAGGCCGCCAGATCACCGGAGACCAGATCCTGATCATCTGTTCCAAGATGCTCAAGGAGCAGGGCCGACTGAAGAACAACCTGCTGGTAAGCACGGTCATGAGCAACCTGGGACTGACGGTTGCCTGCAGGAAGTACGGGTTCAGGCAGCACGCCTCCAAGGTCGGCGACCGCTATGTGCTCGAGGATATGCAGCAGTTGGGCGGCGTCCTGGGCGGCGAAGAATCCGGTCATGTCATCTTTCTCGATCACCACACGACGGGAGACGGCATTCTCACGGCCCTGCAGCTCATCGCAGCCATGCTGTCCTCGGGAAAACCCCTCTCCGAGCTCGCCGGTTTGATGGATATCTTTCCCCAGAAACTGATCAACGTGAACGTCTCCCGAAAGCCGGAACTCTCGACCCTGCCCGAGGTGGTTGCGGCAATCAAGGACGTGGAATCGGCCCTGGGCGACCAGGGCAGGGTCTTGGTGCGTTATTCGGGCACCCAGAACATGTGCCGGGTCATGGTGGAAGGGCCGACGGACGAGATCACCGCAAAGTACTGTCAGCAGATCGTGGACGCAGTGAAGGCGGCCATTGGATGACCCAATCAGGCTACGCGGTACGGACCGGATACGAGGCCGGGAGCACCCGGGGAGATTCCGTTATCGGAAAGGATTCTACATGGCTTTCACCATTTACGTAACCAGCGACTGGGACCAAATGAGCCAAGTCGCCGCCGAGTTGATTGAATCGGACATACGGCAAAAGCAGACGGCGAAGCGCGAGTACGTGCTGGGCCTCGCCACGGGGAATTCTCCCACCGGTATTTACAAGCATCTTGCCAAAGCGTTCAATGCCGGACGCATCAGCCCCCGCACCATCCGCACCTTCAACCTGGACGAATACGTCGGACTTCCCGGGGAAAACCCCCAGCAGCGGGCCCTCCATTGCGAATCCTACAGCTACTTCATGATCTCCGAATTCTTCGGACTCTTGCGGGAGAAGTTTGCGGAAACCAACGTTCCCTGGGGAACCCTCGTGGACCAGGACCACCTGGTCCGGGCCCTCGAAGACCACAAGGACTGCTATGAGTTCCAGGGCACGGATGCAGGCAAAGCCATCGTCATCGGAGACCAGGCCCAGGGATACCTCAAGACCATCAAGGAGGAGATCCTGGACGCCTACTGGAAGAAGATCGATGCCTGCGGCGGCATTGACCTGCAGGTCATCGGCGTGGGAGGACGGGGACACGTGGCCTTCCACGAGAGCGGCATTCCCTTCGAAAACAACAAGGTGATCCTGGTCAAGCTGGATGAGAACACGGTGGCCAACGCCGTGGAAGACGGCCACTTTGCGAGCAGGGAAGAGAGTCCCCGGTATGCCGTCTCCATGGGTGCGGAACAGGTCTACCGGGCGAAGACGGTGGTGCTGGTGGCCAACGGATCCCGCAAGACCGGACCCGTGACCGAGGCCGTCCTGGGAGAAGTCACCCCGGATGTTCCCATCAGCTACGGACAGAAGTACGCAGCCAGGGGCGGGAATATGGTCTATGTCCTCGATGAGGTCGCCGCAGCCGAGGTCTTGAAGCGATCCGCCGAGGTGAAAGCCAAGGGCTACCGGATCGTGGATAAACGGGGGGAACCGTTTGCGAAGGTCGATTCTTTGACCTTTATCCGGGACGTCCGGACAGGCCGACTGCGGTAGCGAAACCGACCTGCAGAACCTGGAGCCGGCCGGGGAAGACGGTCCTTGAGCCCGCCCCGGCCGGGCCCTTTCGGGGTTGATCTGATCAGTGAAGTTCCTTCTCCCCCGGGAAGAGGATTGGGGTGAGGGAGGATGGCCTCTGAAAGCCCCCTCACGCCTACCCTCTCCCCCCGAGGCGGGGGCGAGAGTAGTTTCGTCGGTCCT
>JARKQW010000175.1 GCA_029974695.1 Syntrophobacteraceae bacterium
CCATTGCCCTGGCATGTGAAAGACTCAAGCTTCCACGTGAGAAGCTAGAAAACGAGGACCTATCCAAAGGATCTTCCGGAATCTTCGGCATTGTCGGAGCCAAGAAGGCAAACATTCGGGTCACCTCCAAGGTGACGGCCCCCGAGGCGATTGCGGAAAGAGCCAAAGAAGTCCTGGTGGAAGTCTTGAAATACGTGGATTTGCCCACGGTGGTCGAACCGGACGCCCACGAAGACCACGTCTGCCTGAACATCATCAGCAACGGATCGGGCATTCTCATCGGCAAACGCGGCAAGACCCTGAACGCTCTTCAGTACCTGGTCGGCAAGATCGTGCAAAAGGAGATGGGTGAAAACATCTCGGTCATCGTCGACACAGAGAATTATCGATCCAAGAGAGAAGTCAGCTTGACGGAACTTGCCCAGCAGCTGAGTGAAAAAGTCAAGAAATCCCGCCGCCCTTTGACCACGGGCCCCATGAACGCCCAGGATCGTCGGGTCATTCACCTTGCGCTCAAAGAGGATGAAGAGGTTCGAACCAAGAGCAAGGGGGAAGGCAATCTGCGGCGAGTGGTCATCTACCCGGTCAAGCGCGGCAAGAAATCCCCCGAAGTTGCCGCCCAGGAGTAGGACGGGATGCAGCAGGTTCTCGGAGCCCATGGGACCCGAAGCCCCGGATGATACCATTTGTGCCGTCGCCACACCCGTGGGCGAAGGGGGCATCGGGATCCTCAAGATCAGCGGGGCCGGGGCCTTCCAAGTTCTCCAACGCCTTTTCCGGCCCCACAAGAGCGTTGGGACCCTGCAATCCCACCGCCTCCATCATGGGTGGATCCATGACCCCGAGTCCGGCCAGGCCGTTGACGAAGTCCTCGTGAGCTACATGGCGGCCCCTCATACCTACACCCGGGAGGACGTTGTGGAGATCAACTGCCACAGCGGCTACTGGGTCCTCGATCACATTCTTCAACTGGTGTTGAAATCCGGGGTGCGGCTGGCCGAACCGGGGGAGTTCACGCGGCGGGCTTTTCTCCACGGACGCATCGATCTTTCCCAGGCGGAAGCCGTGATCGAAGTGATCCGTTCCAAATCCCACCACCATCTGCTCATGGCAAACCGATCCTTGCGCGGCGGCTGTCGCACAAGGGTCCAATCCTGGCGGGAAAGCCTCCTCGAGCTCCAAGCCCGTCTCGAGGCATCCATCGACTTTTCGGACGATCTGGAGGAAGGGGAAGCTTCAGGCTGGGAAGCCTGGGCCGAAAGCTTGGAGCAAGACCTGTGTCGCCCTTTGACCCGTTACCTGGAAGAATACGAAAGCACGCGGGTGCTTCGGGAGGGACTGACCCTGGTTCTCGTGGGAAAGCCCAACGTTGGGAAGTCCTCCCTGTTGAACGTCCTGCTGGGTAAAGATCGGGCCATCGTGACCCCTTTGCCGGGGACGACACGAGACGTCATCGAGGACACGTTCCTGCTTTCGGGAATACTCGTAAGAATCCTGGACACCGCGGGAATACGCCGGGAGCCCGACGAAATCGAGTCCCTGGGGATTGAAAGGACCCTGCGCTCCGTAGATGAGGCGGACATCGCCCTTTGGCTGATCGACCGGAGCAGCTCCTTGACCCCGGAGGACGACGCGGTCTTCGAGGCCCTATCCGGCATCCCATTCATGATCCTATTGAACAAGTCGGATTTGTCCCCGCACCTCTCCCCGGAGGACGTCCGGAAACGCTACGGCGGCTCACCCTTGATCATGCCCCTTTCGGTGTTGAACCCCCGAGACATCGAAAGGCTCCGGGAAACCCTGGCGGACCGTTACCTCTCCCGTCCCCTGGACACCCGCCGTTCGGAATTCATTCCCAACCTGCGCCAGAAAGAATGTTTGGAGGGGGCGCTTCGGGCACTGCGGGAAACACAGAAGCTCCTCGCATCGGGAAAAGACACGGAACTGGCGTGCCTCGAGCTCGACTCCGCGCGCCGACAGCTGGATGCCATCCTCGGCCGAGAACCGGATGACGAGCTTCTAGACCGAATCTTCTCTCAGTTTTGCATCGGAAAATGAAATGAAAGAGGACCCTTTTGTGTCCCTGCTTCTCCGGAAGTGCCGGGAACACGGCATCGCCTTCTCGGAAGAGCAGGCCCACAGGGTTTTTCAGCATGTGGAGCTCATGCTGGAATGGAATCGCCGGGTCAACCTCACGAGAATCACCGAACCTGAACAGATCCTGAACGAGCATATCCTGGATTCACTCATCCCCGCCCAATGGCTGCCCCGGGAAGGGAGCATCCTGGATGTGGGATCCGGGCCGGGATTCCCCGGAGTTCCCCTGAAGATCTTTTCTTCCCATCGAACGGTGGTGCTCCTGGAGTCCAACCGCAAGAAGGTGAGCTTTCTCCGGGTCCTGCTCGCCCGTTTGGGCATGAAATCCATTGCCGCCGTGCAAGGCCGGTGGGAAGAGTGGGAGCGACTTGCCGTCCCGGGCATTCCCCGGAAATACGAGCTGATCGCTCTGCGCTCCGTGCGCTTGGATCCGCGAAGGTTCGGCGACTATGCCCGGGACTCCCTGGGGCCGGGGGGAGTCCTGGCCTATTGGGGGGGGGAACTGGCCTTTCCGCCCGAATCCCTGCACGAATCGACCCCCTCCCCGGGTTCCCTGCGGTTTCGAGGAAAGCATCCTTATACCGTCCCGGGTCTGCACAAACCTCGATACCTGTGGCTTTGGGAAAAAGGCCTCTGAAGCGGACTCTTCCCCGGGGACTTCGTCTCAATCAATCTCCTGGAGACTTTTCTCGCGTATCGTTTTCTCCTGCAGCGCACCCAGTTCCGCACCGATGGATACGGGATAACGGTGCCGGGGACGCAACTCCCGATAGATCGGGGGAAGTCCTTCCCACTCTTGCCTGAATCGCTCCCGGATGGTCGCCGGAGTTTCCAGGGGATGCACGAGTCTGCCGCCTTCCACCACCGTCTCCAGCAGCGGTTCCGCTCCGGGAACCTTTTCCCCGGCAAGGGCCAACCGGTCTTCTTTCATCTTCCCCTCCCCATCCCGAGAGCGGTAGACCTGCTTTCTGCCCACCCAGGTCTTCTTGCCGGCGCTCAACTTCAAAACGGGCCTTCCGTCGTATTCCACCAGCTTGTAGGCAATATCAAGGTAGGGGGAATCCGCCGACACCCCCATGCGGGTCCCCACGGCAAAAATATCGATTTCGGCCCCCGCCCGGACCAGTTCCTCCACCTTGTACTCATCCAGGTTCCCGCTGGCGAAGATCATCACGTCGGGGAAGCCTTCCCCTACGAGGATGGCCCGAACCTGCTTGCTCAATTCCGCCAGGTCCCCGCTGTCCAGGCGAACGCCGACGAGCTGTTTGCCCTCGTCCCTCATCCGCTTTGCCACTTGGACGGCCTTCCGGGCGCCGCTCAGGGTGTCGTAGGTGTCGATGAGAAGCACCGTATTGTCGGGAAAGGCCCGGGCATAGGCAACGAACGCATCCATCTCCGAAGGGAAGCTCGTGACGTAGGAGTGGGCCATGGTGCCGAAAACCGGGATTTTGTACCACTCGCCCGCCATGAGATTGCTGGTTCCCAGAAAGCCCGCAATATAGGAGCCCCTCGCTGCTTTCAGTCCCGCCTGAATCCCCTGAGTCCTGCGCAAGGAGAAATCAATAAGGCCTCTTCCCCGGGCGGCATGGACGCAGCGGGCTGCCTTGCCGGCAATGAGGGTTTCCAGCTGGATCGTATTCAGGATGAGGGATTCCAGGATTTGTCCTTCGATGAGGGGAGCCGTCACTTCCAGGATGGGCTCCTGGGCAAAAAAGATCCTCCCTTCCGGCATTGCCCGGATGGTTCCCGAAAATCGAAACCGCCGCAAATAGTCGAGAAACTCCCGGGGGAACTTTTCCAGGGAGGAGAGGTACTCCAGGGAGGAGTGGCTGAAATTCAGATCGGTGACGGTTTCCACCAGGTCTTCGATCCCGGCGCAGACAAAGTAGGCGCGGTCCGGAGGATAATCGCGGATGAACAGGCTGAAGGTCGCCTCCCGGATCATCCCTTCCCGCAAATAGCTTGCCGCCATGGTCAGTTCATACAAGTCCGTGACCAACTCGGGAGCATACCGTCGACTTGCACTCATAGGGCGACCCTCTCGATGGCCGGCGGTTGGAAACCGTGGATCAGTCTTCCGTCGTCTTCACCAGTCTCGCGCCATAGACGCGCTGCATGCGGGTCAGGGCAAATTCGTGGAACTTCGGGTCGAAATCCGCCACTGCATCCATGGGAACCACCACCGAATAGTTCCGGTTTCGAAGGTCTCCCGCCGTATCCATGACGCAAATGGAGGTCACCACTCCCGCCACCCAGACTTCCTCGGGTCCCGCGGACGAAAGAATCTTGTCCAGGTCATTTCCAAAAAACCCGCTGAAACGGGTCTTGTCGACCACCAGACTGCCTTCGGGGGGCGCCAACTCCGGAATGACTTGACTTCCCCAGCTGCCCTTCACGGCATGCGGGGAAAACAGCTCGAATTCCTTGTCGTCCACTGAATGGGCATCCCGGAGGAACACAATCAGGTGTTTGTCCCGGGCGAAGCGGTCCAGCAGAACACGGATTGGGGGAATGATTTTTCTGGAGTCGTCCCCGCAATAGAGGGCACCTTTAGGGTCCAGAAAATCATTCAGAACATCGATCACCAATAGGGCTTTGCGTGCCATGATTCAATTCCTCCGGATCTCCGGATTCATGCTCCCTTGCATGGGACCTGACCGATATCGAGCAAGGACCTTGACTTGGTGTCCACGAGTCCACGTCCGTGGCCGTGCCGAGGTCCCTTGCAGGGTATCAAAAAGTCGTTTCAATTGTCACAGAAAACCCATATAATTTTATAGGTTCGAGGCCGTATGGAAAACCCCTATCCCCCGTGGAATTGCAGGCACGAGCCGTGCGCACGCCGTTCTGCAACCAGTGGATGGCCCATGGAGTATGAGCGGGTCCAAGTCCTTACCCGGGACGAATACCGGGAAGCGCAAGAACCGATCTCCTTCCAGTGGCGAAACAACCGGTACCGGATCCGGGAAATCGTGGACCGATGGTATTCCGGCTACCTGGACGCGAGGCGTGTGCCGCTCCGCTACTTCAAGGTAAAGACTCAAGATGGAAAGGAGTTCATCCTCCGATATCATGAGCTGTTTCGAGCATGGAGTCTCCTCGTCCCACCGGGGGAGGAGGAAGAACGGGACCCGTGATTTCGCCCCCATAATGCTCTCCGGTTTCATGTTCACTGCCCCCGCCGGAGGGTTGCCGAAGGGCAAAGGGAGGACGTTTTGATCCGCATCGCTGTAATCGACGGACAAGGTGGAGGGATTGGAACGACCATCATCCGAAAGATCAAGGACGTGTACGGGGAGCGAACGGAAGTCTGGGCCCTGGGCACCAATGCCATCGCAACCGCTCAAATGATGAAGGCCCGGGCTAACCGGGGGGCTACGGGGGAGAACGCCATCTGCCATTGCGTCAACGAGGTGGAGGTCATCATAGGCCCCATCTCCATTCTTCTTGCCAATTCCATGATGGGGGAGGTCACTCCGGGCATGGTCCGAGCAGTCGGAGCAGCCAAGGCGACCAAGATCCTTTTGCCCATCACCCAGGATCCCATCGTCATCGTGGGCACCGTACGGGAACCCCTGCCGCACCTGGTGGACAAGCTGGTCCTGGAACATCTGCGGGGCTTTTTCCCCCAGGATATCGAGTCCTCATGAGTGCCCCGGACCTTCCTTCGACCCCTCACCTGATTCTCGGCGGAGCCAAGAGCGGCAAGAGCAAGTGGGCCGAAGAGCTCATCACCGCATTTCCTCCTCCCTACATCTATGTGGCAACGGCCCAGGCGCTGGACGAGGAAATGAAGGAGCGTATTCGAATCCACCGGGAACGCAGGTCTTCTTTCTGGGAAACCTTGGAATGTCCCATCCGGCTCACGGAAACCCTGGGCAACCTCCAAGGACGGAATCTTCCCGTTCTAGTGGATTGCCTCACTCTCTGGTTGTCCAATCTTCTGCTGCGATTTTCGCCCGGGGTCGTCGAGTCCCAAATCACGGAGCTTCGAGGCTTCATCGGTCAGGTCGATTATCCGCTGATCCTGGTCTCCAACGAGGTGGGAGCGGGCATCGTGCCCGACAATCCCATGGCCAGAAGATTTCGGGACTTGGCCGGAACGGCAAACCGGGAATTTGCCGGGGCATGCGCCTCGGTAACCTACGTGGTGGCCGGCCTGGCGTGGGTTTTGAAAGGGCCGAATCTTACCCCGCCGGGAATTGCGGGGCATTCGGAAAAGGCATGAGTCCCCTCTTGCGGCCAAACCGTTCCGGATTTCCCTGCCATGCCGCGATTTCGGCGGCGATCGTCCCCTTCTCCAAGCCGGGAACCGGTCCTATCCACGCCCCGGCGACCGGAATTCTCGGGTGACCTGATGTGGTGCGATTTCGTAACGGCCCTGTCCTTCCTGACCCTCTTGCACGTTCCGTCCATGACCGGAAGGGAACCGACACCCGTCTCCCTGGCCAGGAGCTTTTCATTCTTCCCCCTGGTCGGCTTCCTGTTGGGAGGGGGTTCCTGGGGACTGGCGCTGCTGCTGGCCCGGACCACCCCCCCCTTCCTTTTGGCCTGCATCCTGACCCTGTATTCGGTCCTCGTCACCCGGGCATTTCATATGGACGGTCTTGCAGATTTTTGGGACGGCCTCGGAGGGGGATACAACCCGGATCGACGTCTGGAGATCATGAAGGACAGCCGCACGGGAGCGTTCGGCGCGGTCGCGCTCTCCCTGGCCGTGGCCTTGAAGATTGCGGCCCTTCACGCCCTCCTGACCCATCGGCTAGGCTCGCCTCTGCTCATAGTCCCCGCCTTCAGTCGCCTGGCAATGGTGCTCACCGCCTACAAGACGCCTTACGCACGAAAGGAGGGAGGCCTGGGGAAGCCCTTTCTCGAGCACATGAGCGCCAGGGAACTGCGAATCGCCCTGGGAATATGCCTCTTGTTGAGCGCAGTCGTGAATCCTTTCTTTACGCTCCTGTGCGCGGCGACGGTGCTCGTCTTTTCCCGGGTCATGAAACGGGGTTGTCGAAAGTGGTTCGGAGGCGTTACGGGAGATGTTCTGGGAGCCGTGAACGAGATGACGGAAATCCTTCTTTATGCTTTGGGGGCCATGGTTTTGGCCTCCTGATGATTGGACGGACCCGGCAAACCTTCTTGGGAGAGATCCGCGGTCCCTCCGGCAAGGCCGGGAAGGCCGCCTCCCTGTGCATTACGGAGTCCGTTGATCCTTCCCGGCATTGGAAGGGCTTCTCTTTTGAGAATTCAAGGAATTGGGAATGATGGTTGCGCAAGACCCGACTCATTGGCAGATCCTGCAACTGCTAAAAGATCAAAAGGGTGGGTATCTTTCGGGAAGCTTCGTGGCTACCGGCCTCGGTCTGACGAGAACGGCCATCTGGAAGCACATACAGAATCTTCGGCAGATGGGCTATGACATTGAAAGCCATCCCAAGGAGGGATACCGGTTGCTGGACGTCCCGGACCTGCTGATCCCGGAGGAAATCCTGCCCAATCTCGAGACCCAGTGGCTGGGCAGGTCTTACCATCATTTCTCCCGGGTAGCCTCGACCAACGACCACGCGTTGTTGCTTGCAGCCCGGGACGCCCCCCACGGAACGGTGGTCGTTGCCGAAGAACAGACCCATGGAAGGGGCCGGTTGAAGCGCGAATGGCTTTCTGCATCCCAAAAGGGGATCTATTTTTCCATGCTCCTTCGAACCCCCTTGCCCATCCGGATCGCTTCCCAAACAACCTTGGTGGCCGCCCTTGCCCTGGCAAAGGCGATTCGAACCCGCTACCGCCTGCCGTCCGCCATCAAATGGCCCAACGACATTCTCATCCGGAATCGAAAGGTGGCGGGCATTCTTACGGAAATCCAGTCGGACTTGGACTTTACCCGGTTCCAGGTGATCGGGGTGGGTATCAATGCCAACTACACGGCAGCGGAGCTCGGGGGGCCTTTCCGATACCCCGCTTCCTCCATTGCCGTTGAGCTGGGCCGATCCATCCGGAGACAGGAGCTTTTGCTGGAGTACCTGCATGAATTCGAGCGGGAGTACTCCCGCTTCATCCGGGAAGGATTTGAGACTCTTCTGACCGAACTGGAGCGGTATTCTGCGGTTTTGGGCAAAACCATCCGAATTCTGAGGGGGGAAGAAGAGCTGGAAGGAAAAGTGTTGGGCTTTACCCCGGAAGGAGCCCTCCGGCTGTTGACGGAGGACCACGTGGAAAAGATCATCTGGGTCGGGGATGTGACCCAAGTCCTGGGAAGTGTCCCGGGGGAGTCTGCAGACGGCGCCCTCGAGAGTTGAGCGTCAACCGCCCCTGGCCCTTTCCGCCGCCTCCTGCTTTCTTTTGCACTCAATACACTGAGTGGTTACGGGCCGGGCTTTCAACCGGTCGATGCCGATATCGTCCCCACACATTTCACAGATCCCGAAGTTGCCGTCCTCGATTCGTTGGAGGGCTTCCCGGATCTTCATGATGAGCTTGCGTTCGCGGTCCCGGATTCGAAGCATAAAGTTACGGTCGGACTCGAGGGTTGCCCGGTCCGTGGGGTCAGGGAACGTTTCTTCCGTATCGGTCATCCCGGCAACCGTTTTTTCCGCCTCCTGGTACAATTCGTCCAGTCGCTTGAGCAGCAGTTCCTTAAAGACAGCCTGCATCTCCCGATCCATAGTTCCACCCCCAGAGATAGATTAAAGGTTTCCTGGCTAGCATAATCCCGGAAAAGAGTAAAGGGGAAATGTAGCTTCTAGGCCCGCTGGTAGGTCCCGCTTCGCCCCCCGGATTTGTAGGTCAGCCTTACCTCGTGAATGGACATCTCTCGGTCAATGGCCTTGCACATGTCATAGATGGTCAGAGAGGCATGGGTCGCCGCAACCAGGGCCTCCATCTCCACTCCCGTGCGATCAAGGGCCTTCACCGTAGACAGGACCTTGATTTCGCTCCGCTCCTCCTCGACCAGGAAATCCACCCGGATGCCGCTCAGGTGGATGGGATGACACAAGGGAATGAGCTCCCAAGTCTTCTTGGCCGCAAGGATTCCTGCCAATCTGGCAGCCTCCAACACGTTGCCCTTGGGCACTTTCCGATCCAGGATCTGTCGGAGTGTCTCCCGTGACAATCGGAGGGTCGCCTCGGCCCTGGCCTCGCGTTCCGTAATGTTCTTTTCGGTCACGTCCACCATTCGCAGGCGGCCGCTGGAGTCGATATGAGTCAGCTCGCGCTCGCGCATTCCATTGCTCCCTCTGGAGATTCTCGGGGACAACGTCAGTGGGGACGGCCCCGGATTTCCATGACCTCTCGCCGTGCCCTGTCGTAGAACTCCGATTCGCCGATATTGCCGGCCACGAAGTCGCTCCAGCTGAGGAAATCATGAAAGAAGTACACGCTCAGTCCCGCCTCCCGGCACACTTCCCGGTAGATGGCGTTGGCCCGTCGGGCCCGCTTCTTCTTCTCGGCTTCCTTGTCGGTTTGCTTCGGTTGCTCCTGCTCGATCACCAGGTACTTGCCAAAAACCGTGGAGAACTCATCCAGCTCGCGTCTGGCTTGTTCGGTCAGTTCGGCTTCCTCGATCTTCCCATCCACGTATTGTTTCCAGGCATCGAACTGCTCCCACGAAGACACCTTGACCCCGGTCGCATCACAAGCCCTGCAGCAGATGCGATTGGCCGCCTCCGCCCGCTCCCCTTCCCAGGGTTCGATGCAGGCATCCTGAGTTCCCTTGGGCTCATCAGTCATGGATCACGCCCTCCCCGTAGACTTGCATGATTTCCTCTCGAGTTACCAAAGCATCAAGAGCCGGAACCGTTTGCAGGATGCTCTCTCTGCCCCCCATCTCTTGACGGTCCACCAACACCACGACTTTTACGACCTCGAGTCCGTAAGATCGGCATGCTTCCACGGCCTGTATCGTGGACCCCCCCGTGGTGATCACGTCATCCACCACGACCACGCGATCCCCCGGGCGCACTTTTCCTTCAATGAGGCTCCCCGTTCCATGATCTTTGGTCTTCTTTCGAACCACAAAGGCTTGAATGGGGTCCTTCCGGAGCCAGGAAGTATAGGATACGGCATTGGCAATGGGATCCGCCCCCAGGGTCAGTCCCCCAATGGCCCGGACTTGCAGGTCCCGGATCTTCTCCAGTACCAAGTGGCCGATGAGGTATTGGCCCTCGGGGTCCAGGGTCACTTGCTTACAATTGAAGTAAAACCGGCTCATCCCGCCGTGAACCAGCCTAAAGACGGGTTTTTCCGAATACTGGAACGCGTAATCCAGGATCAGCTCTATGAGTCGATTTTTCATGAATTCAATCATTCTCCATCCGATGAGGCCGCCTCCGAAAACCCCCGGCACCCTTACCGGGCCCTCCCGTTTCGGCCGTTGGGTTCAACCCGCCGTCAGCTCCAGGTCATCATTCGGGCCAACTTGGACCAGAAGCCCTCCCGTTGCTGGATTTCCAGGAGTTTCCGTCCGTACTTTTCCTTCTCCCACTCGAGCTTTTCTTCCAGGTGTTTTTCCTGAAGGGCCAAACGATCGAGAAGCAACTCCCTTTCCCCGGCTATCCTCTCCCGGCATTGTTTCTCGATCCACGCGCCCTTCTCCTCCATCGCGGTTCGGCAATCCTGCAGTTCCTTTTCAAGCAATCGTTTCTGGTAGAGAAGGTCCCGCTGAAGTCTCTCGACCTCGGAGGTCTTCTCAGCCAGTTGCCGCCGACTCTGGTTCAGTTCTTCCAAGAGTCGCCGATTCTCCCTCCAAAGGCTCCATTTTTCGTCCACCTGTCGTTCCAGTTCCGCCACCTTTTGGAGGAGAGACGCCAACATGTCCCGGAGCGTTTCGTCAGGGCCCGGAGGCATTGCGTCCCCTGGAGGCGACTGTTTGAGGAGACCCTCAACGGCATCCTCGGGAATGACGGTCCCTCGCCCCTTCTTCCTGGTGGGCAACGTCCCCGAGGCGATGTAGTCTCTCACCTTGCTCTCGCTCACCTTCAATCGATTCGCAGCCTGTCTTACCGTAAGATCCATAAGGACGCGACCCGCTCCTGTTCGGCCTTCGGACGACGCTCCTTGGCTCCGAGCCCGAGACCTGTCCTTCCACCCGAGAGATTTACTTCTCCATTCCCTTTCTCCCACCAATGGAGAAGCATAGAACTTTATAAATCTTTTGTCCTATGTTATCAATTTTCAATTGGGCAGGGTGCCGAGCCGAAGGCGGCAATGCCGCGTGCACAGACTTCTCACTCGGCGTTCGAGACGAACGGCCGGCCCGGGTCGGGAATCGTTCCGACCGGGTGAAAGTCCAGATAAACTTATGTCCGGATCAATGCGTCGGATCAGTATCGTGTTTGCGGGAGGGGTCTTTGGGGCCTTCGTGAATTCCTTGCTGGCATGGTACCTGGGGAGGAAGGGCATCCCTCAGCAATTCGGCGTGGCCATCGCCCCGGCGTGGAGTGCCCAGTATCTGTATCCCAGGCTTGTATGGGGGGGATTGTGGGGACTGGTTTTTCTGGCTCCCGCCTGGAGGTCCGGATTTTGGGTCGGCGTGTTTGCCCGAGGCGTCCTTTTCAGCCTCCTGCCTACTCTCTTCCAGCTGCTTTACGTATTCCCGGTGCTCCAGGGCAAAGCCGTCTTGGGGTTGACTCTGGGCAAGCTGACGCCGGTTTTTGTATTCTTCTACAATGCCGTTTGGGGCTTTTGCGCGGCATTGTGGACCTACGGTTCCAAGGGAGACGCTTGACCGGGATTGCCCGAGGGGAGGATCCGGGACCTGCCGTTTGCATCCTTGTTGGAATCAAGGAGTATCGTTCGTGGGATTTACAGTGGCTTTGGGAGGAAAAGGCGGTACCGGCAAGACCACCATAGCGGGCTTGCTGATCCGATATTTCATCAAGCACGGGATGAAGCCGGTGCTGGCCATTGATGCCGACTCCAATGCAAACCTGAACGATGTCCTGGGCGTTTGCCTGGACGAGACCCTGTCCGATGCCCGGGAGATGATGAAGACCTCCGTTCCGACAGGCATGACCAAAGATGTGTTCATGCAGATGAAGATGGAACAGTCCATGGTGGAGGCGGAGGGCTTCGATCTGGTGGCCATGGGGCGGCCCGAGGGCCCCGGCTGTTATTGTGCCGCAAACAATTTACTGAGCAGCCTCATGGATCGGCTGATCAAGAACTACCGTTACCTGGTGGTGGACAATGAGGCGGGCATGGAGCATTTCAGTCGTCTCACTCAGAAGGACATCGACTTTCTCCTGCTGGTGTCGGACCCCAGTCGTCGAGGCCTTGCCGCGGCCTGCCGTATTGCCGAACTGGTGCGCACCCTCCCCATGAAGGTCGCCGAGGTGAGGCTTTTGGTCAACCAAATGGACTCCTCTCCTCCGTCGTGGCCGGAAGAGGTGATTCAAACCTTTGGGGAAGATCACATCCACGTACTGCCCAAGGACCCGCTCGTGGCCCAGTATGATTTTGAGGGCAAACCGACCCTGACGCTCCCCGAGGATGCCCTTATCGTGAAAGCGGCCGATTCGATCTTCGACGCCCTCTTTTCCCGGAATCGTGAATAGGGGATCATCCCGAGATTCGGAACCGATCCTCCCCGGGGATGGGAAGGGTGGGGGGGGAGTTTTCCGCACGACCTTTGACCCCCTTTCACCCTTGTCCTCCGAGGGAGTCGGTCCCGGATAGTTTCGGGGATGTCCAAATAAGTCTGGACACCCGCCATGAGCCTGGTTTATGTGAGTTCTTTTCCGGAGATTGGCCGGAATCCGGCTTCAATAGTTCCGCCTCGCCCGGACTCCTCATCGGACCGGTCGGGTCCCCGCGGTATGAATGCCGGAAGACGGTACGCCCTTCTCGGAGGCTCCCTGCCGGAGGACCTTCACCCTGCCGGTCGATCGGTCCGGGAATGCCCGGATCCGGGAGGGATCATCGAGCAGCGCATGTTTGCATCATGGAACCCTTTGGAGGAGGAAGTATGTTTCCAATTCGTCGCGCACTCATCAGTGTGACGGACAAGACGGGGTTGGTTGACTTCGCTCGGGGCCTGGAGCGATGGGGGGTGCACCTGTTGTCCACCGGGGGCACCGCTCGCCTGCTTCGGGACAACGGCATTGCCATTACCGAAGTCTCGGACTACACGGGATTCCCGGAAATGCTGGACGGAAGGGTCAAAACCCTGCATCCCAAAATACACGGGGGGATCCTGGGGATTCGAGACAACGGGGAGCACCTCGAGACCATGAGGAAGCACGGGATCGAACCCATCGATATGGTGGTGGTGAACCTGTATGCTTTTGCCAAAACCGTGGCCCGCCCCGGGTGCACCCTGGAGGAAGCCGTCGAGAACATCGATATCGGGGGTCCGACCCTCATACGAGCCTCAGCCAAGAACCATCGCCATGTGGCCGTGGTCACCGATCCCGAGGACTACCCCCTCATCCTTGAGGAAATGAACGGACACGGGGGGTCGTTGTCCCGCAAGACGAGCATGAGCCTTGCCTGCAAGGCATTTTGCCTGACCCACGCCTACGACGGAAACATCTGCGAGTATCTTCGGTCCGTGGTGAACGGTTCGGCCCGAGATTGATCCGGGAACGAGTTCCCGCCCCTGCCCCTGCCGGGCGGGAGAGGACCGGGAGGGGAAACTGCGTTTCTTGTGGCCGGGGCCTTGGCATTGGGGTTCAAATCGAGAGCTGGGAAGATACCTTCATGAAAATTCTGGTTATCGGAAGCGGCGGAAGAGATCACGCCATTGCCTGGAAGTTCGCCCAGAGTCCCCGGGTTAAGCACGTCTACGTGGCCCACGGCAACGCCGGCATTGCTCGGACGGCCACCTGCGTGGACGCTCGAAGCATCGAAGACATGGCGGCCTTTGCGGAAAAGGAGCGCATCGACCTGACCTTTGTGGGGCCCGAGAAACCCCTTTCCGCAGGCATTGTGGACCTGTTCGAGAGCAAGGGACTGGCTATCGTTGGGCCCGACAAACGAACGAGCTGCCTGGAATCCAGCAAGTGCGACACCAAGATCTTGCTGAGAGACCTGGGAATCCCCGTTCCCGACTTCGAGGTCTTTTCCGATCCTCAAAAGGCGAAGGACTATGTGGGCCAGGTCGGCTATCCCGTGGTGGTGAAGGCCGACGGACTGGCGGCCGGGAAGGGATCCCTGGTCTGTGATTCCGTCGAGGATGCCCGGGAGGCCGTCCGCGCCGTGATGGAAGAGCGCATCTTCGGGGACGCGGGGGCCCGCGTGGACGTGGAAAGGCGCCTCTACGGCCGGGAATTGTCTTTCTTTTGCTTTACCGACGGGTACTCCGTGGTTCCCATGGTGGCCGCCCAGGACTATAAACGGGCCCGGGAAGGCGACCGGGGAAAGAACACGGGGGGGATGGGAGCCTATTCGCCCCATCCTTGGTTGGACGACGCCCTCGTTCGGACCATCATGGCCCGGGTGGCGGAACCGCTGATTCACGGAATCCGTGAAAAGCACGGAATTGTATACCGGGGCATCCTTTACCTGGGACTCATGCTGGTGAACGAAAGCTCCGGCATCGTCCCGTACGTGCTCGAGATCAACATTCGTCTGGGAGACCCCGAGGCCCAGGTGATCCTCCCGAGATTGGAGACGGACCTGGTGGACATCTGCGAAGCCATACTCACGGGCCGTTTGGCGCAAACCCGGCTCGTGTGGGACCCCGGCTATCGCCTCTGCCTCATTGCCGTCAGCGGTCCCACCAAGGGGAAGAAGGGCTGGTACAAAGGGTATCCCGATCGCTACAAGATCGGCCTCCCCATCACGGGACTCGACCAAATCGATCCCCGGGTCCTCGTGTTCCATTCGGGCACGGAAACGGATTCCAACGGGACCTGGATCACCACGGGAGGACGGGTTCTATGCCTGGTGAGCCGGGGCGAGACCCTTGCCGAGGCCCGGGCCGTTGCTCTCGAGGAAATGAAAAAGATCTCCTTCGAGGGTCTCTATTTTCGGAGCGACATCGGCCTGGAATGAGGCTGCAATCCCAACGAACCGGATTCAATCGGGTAGACAACCATGACAGAAAGGCCACATCCGCTGGTAGGTATCGTAATGGGAAGCGATTCCGATCTTCCCGTCATGTCGGGGGCGATTCAGGTGCTCGAGGACTTCGGTCTCCCCTACGAGGTGCAAATCCTTTCGGCTCACCGCTGTCCCGACGAGACGGCGAGCTACGCCCGGGAATCGGCTGCCAAAGGCCTGAAGGTCCTCATTGCCGGGGCGGGTTGGGCGGCCCATCTGGCAGGGGCCCTGGCGGCTCAAAGCACCCTTCCCGTGATCGGGATCCCCATCGACTCGTCCCCTCTCCAGGGTTTGGATGCATTGCTTTCCACGGCCCAGATGCCCCCGGGAGTCCCCGTAGCCACAATGTCCATCGGCAAGGGAGGAGCACAGAACGCCGCGCTTTTTGCCGTCCAGATCCTGGCGCTCCTGGACCCGAACCTGGCGCGGAAGCTGGAAAATCATAAGCAGGATATGAAACGAGACGTGCTCCTGCACAAGAACAATAAATTGCAGGAACACCTCTCGGAGCGAAAGACCTCGTGAGGCGGACATGAAGTATCGGGACCGGATTTGGAGAATCAACGGGTCCGGGCCGCCGGATCCGTTCATCGCCGAGGCTTCGGCACGGCTGGCAAGGGACGGGGTGGTGATCTATCCCACGGAAACCTTTTACGGCCTGGGAGCCAATCCCTTCTCGGCCGATGCGGTCCTCCGGGCCTACCGGATCAAGAGAAGATCCCTCGCCAAAGCGATGCCGCTCATCGCCTCCGATATCGCTGCGGTGCGCAACGTCGCCGCCGACTGGAGTCCTTCCACGGACCTGCTCGTCCGCGCCTTTTGGCCGGGGCCCCTGACCTTGATCCTTCCCACCGCCGTCCCGTTCCCTTCAATGTTGCTGACCGGGCCGGGAAAGATCGCCGTGCGGGTTTCCTCCCACCCCGTAGCCGGAGCGCTTGCGACCGCAGTAGGTGGACTTGTGACCGCAACGAGCGCCAACATTGCCGGAAGTTCCCCCATTGCGGACCCGGCAGAGATCCCTCCGGACCTGCTCCGGGAAGTGGACGGAATGCTGGATGCAGGGACGCTCCCGGGGAACTTGCCGTCCACCGTCCTGGATGTAAGCCGTCCGGTACCTCGGCTGGTGCGTGAGGGCTGTCTTCCCGCGGAACTAATCGCCCGGGCCTTGAGTCGTCGGACTTCCTGGTAACTCAACGATCCGACCGGGTCCGTACGGCATTATGGCCGGGACCCGTGCCGGCACCCCGGATATGAGAGAATGGACCCTTCCCTGATGATCTTGTTGGTTTTGCTCACGGCTTCGGCGGTGGTGTTTCTTTGCGCCCGTCGCTGGAAGACCCTTGCGCGCCGGGAAGTACGAGTTCTTCTGACGGGGGGAGGCACCGGGGGACACGTGAATCCCGCCTTGGCCATCGCCGAAGACATCAAGAAACGGGACCCCTGCGCCAAGTTTCTGTATGTGGGGGTGAGAGGCAAAGCGGAGAGCGTGATTGTTCGTCGAGCGGGATACCCGTTGTGGTTCGTTTTTTCCGAGGGGTTTCCCGGTCTCAAGCCTTCTTTCCGGTGTGTGCGTTTTCTGTTCAAGCTGGGACTGGGAGTCGTCCAGTCTGTGGCGTACCTCCTAATATTCGCCCCTCGCTGGGTGATCGCTACGGGAGGATACGTGAGCGCTCCCGTCATCCTTGCCGCCTTGATCCTTCGAACCCTTCGCGTTTCCCCGGCCAAGGTCTTTCTTCACGAGCAAAACAGCATCCCGGGTCAGCTGAACGGTCTTTTAGGGAGATACGTGGACCGCGTGCTCCTCACCTTTCCTCAAACCCTTTCCTTTTTCCCGAGAAACGGGGTCGTCACCGGTTACCCCATCCGCAAATCCATTGCCGTGAAGCCCCGTCAGGAAGCACTGGAGAGCCTGCCGTTTCGGATTCCCGATGGCAAACGGGTGGTTTTCGCCTTCGGGGGGTCCCAGGGAGCCCGCACCATCAACCGGGCCGTTGTGGACTCCTTGCCCCACCTCCTGCCCCATGGCCGGGAGATCTTCATCATTCACGGAACCGGCCTGGCAAGATCGGCGGATTACGATGCCGCCGCGGACACTCTCGATCGAATCGAAAAGACCCTCACGCCCGAACAGAAGAATTCCCTTGCCCAATGCTATTACCGGCAGGACTATTTCCATAACATTGCCGATATCTACTCCGTCTGCGACTTGATTGTGTGCCGAAGCGGAGCCGGAAGCCTGAACGAGATATCCTGTGTGGGAAAGCCTGCGGTTCTCATCCCCAAGGCCAATCTGCCCGGCGATCACCAGGTGATGAACGCACGCACCATGAAACATTGCGGGGCAGCCGTGATCCTATTTGAAGACACCGTGGTGGAGGCGGGAAGAATCCTCGAGAAACTGGAAGGACGCGTGCTGGCGGAATGTATCCTCCAGCTTCTCAAGGACCCGTCCACCCTGGAACAAATGGCTCGAAACAGCCGGAGCTTTTTGAGGCAGCAGGCAAACGACCGTATTTTGAACGAGATCTACGGAAAGAACCAAGCCGTTGCATCCTCGGAACTCGACCTCGTCAAGGTGCCCTTTCGACCCCTTCTCAGCAACCAGCAGCTGCTGCAGACTTTGAGCGCCGCATATCGGAGGGCCCCCGACCAATATCACCCCCTCTCCGTGATAGGGGATGAAAACGACTTGCACTACTACCAGCATCGGGCTTCCGGGCTCCTGAGTCATGAAGCCTGGCAGGATCGGAACGTGGGCGTAAAGCTGACGGGCCTCACCCTGCACCGGGAGAAGATCCCCACCCTTCTCCATATGCTCACGGATCGAACGCCGGTACACTGGGTGAAACGGATCCTGGGGGGAGATTTTGAGCAGGTCGGCTTCATTCGCCGCAATATTATCCAGGCGATTCAAGTCATGGGCCACTTCGATGCGGAAGTGGAACAGGCCCTTCTCACAGCCATGGAAGACCCGTATTACGAGGTTCGGTCCCAAGCCTGCGCCGCGCTGGCCCGCTTCGGCTCCTACGGATCCGGAAAGGAAGAATGGTTTCAGGCCCTTGTGAAAAGGCTGAATGAACCGTGTTTCGAGGTGGTGGTGCAGGCGGCCGAGGCATTGGGCGAAATAGGGACCAACTCCCGAGCCCTGGAGATCCTGCTCAGACTTCGAGAGCACCACTACTGGCAGGTACGGGATGCGGCCCTCAAAGGGGTAAAACGCCTGTTGGAACGAGGAACGATCACGCCCTCCCCGCATCTGAGCTCCGAGCTCCTGGGCTTCATTCTGACGGCTACGGACTTTCGCCCTCATTTCTCCATCAAGCAGACCTACAAGTCCGTTCGGGACCTACTGAATTCCGAGCCCTGATGCCCGGGGTCCATCGTCATGAAATGCGGGGGTTTGAACGAAAATCGTGATGGGAGGAATCCACCGGTATGATTTATGAAATCTGCAACATCCTGATTCCCCTCTCGGACGTCTTCTCATTCTGCAGGCTGGTGAACTACATCACCTTTCGCGCCATCATGGCGGCCTTGACGTCCGTGATCTTTATCTTCCTGGTCAGTCGCCATTTCATTCTGTTCATGCATCACCGCAGCCTCTTCGACCAGGTACGGGATACGGGGGTTCACTCGGCATTCGACAAGAGCGGCACCCCCACCATGGGGGGAGTTCTCATCATCGGCTCCGTATTGAGCTCCATGCTCCTGTGGGGGAACTGGCACAATCCCTTTCTCCTGTGCTCGGTGGTCGGGATGTTGTGGTTCGGGGGCCTGGGATTCATGGACGACCTGTCCAAAGTGAAGCGGAAGAGCGGAGACCGGGGACTGTCCGAACGAACGAAACTCTTTCTCCAGGGCTTGTTCGCCCTCCTTTTTGCCTGGGTGTGCGTGGGCCCCTACGCCCCTCTGGGCGCTCCCCTGGCCACCAAGCTCTACATCCCTTTTTACAAGCACGCCGTCTGGGACCCGGGACCCTATTTCTACGGGGCGTTCATCTTCTTCTTTGTCATCTTTGTCTCCAATGCCGTGAACATCACCGACGGGTTGGACGGGCTGGCCATCACTCCGTCCCTGTTCGTGGTGGGCGTCCTGGGCATCTTTGCGTACGTGGAAGGAAATCGGATCTACTCCGCGTATCTCTATTACCCCTATCTGCGGGGCGTGAGTGAATTGACCATTTTCGGAGCGGCTTTCGTAGGGGGCGGATTGGGTTTCCTGTGGTACAATGCCTACCCGGCGCAGATCTTTATGGGGGATACGGGGTCCCTGGCCATAGGAGGAATCATGGCCGTGATCTCCGTGCTCCTCAAGCAGGAAATGCTTTTCCCTCTGTTGGGGGGCTTGTTTCTCGCCGAGGCCCTCACAAGCCAGTTTCAAGACAAGGTCGGGGTTCGCTGGTTGGGTCGCCGGGTCTTTTTCCGGGCACCTTTGCACCACAACCTGCAGTACAAGGGCAATGCCGAAACCAAGGTGGTGATCCGTCTTTGGATCGTTGCCGGGATCCTGGCCCTCATTTCCCTGGCCACGCTAAAACTGCGCTGAAATCTCGGCAAATCCCTCCAAAACGGTTCCCAAACTCCCGGTGCACGGGGAAAAGACCCGGCCCAAACTCGAGACCGGGACCCCGGTCCCGGGAGTTTCCCAGGTGGGAACTTCCCTTGCCGGGGGAGGCGACTATGGAAGAGACCAAGACCGCACCTGTGACGAAAGAGCCCCTGAAGCCCCAGGACCTCTTCGATTTCTCCGACGAAAGGGTGTTCTTTGCCTGGCAAAGAAACCACATGGCCAATGAGAGGACGTTTCTTGCCTGGTGTCGCACGGGAATTTCTCTCATCGTCTTTGGGTTCGTCATCGAACGGTTCGATATTCTCATCCGGGAGATTCAGGCCTTCTCCAGCAACGTGAAACGCGTTTCCCAGACGCATTACCTGGGCCTGGTGACCTTCGGCCTGGGAGCGATGATCATCATACTGGCGGGTTGGCGATTTTTTTACATCCGTTCTCACATCAACCGGGGTGAAACGGGTTTTTCGCCCCTACCGGACGTTTTCTTGATGGTGTCCGTTTTGGTCACGGTTCTGGTGATTTTTTTGCTTTTTATCTTTCTTTTTTGAACCTATAGTGTTCGCAAGTGCCCGGTGCTTTTATGTCCAGCCGAAAAACAACGGGTGGCTGCATCCCTTGCACACGTACCGGCGGCTTTCTCGAGTCTTTGCCGCCGCGGGAGAATGAAAGATTCCGAGAGGTGGAGTCATGCATGTTCTGATTTTGGGGGCCGGGGCCTTGGGCAGTCTCTTGGGGGCCCGCTTATCCAGGACCGACGCCCGGGTAACGCTGCTGAGCACGAATCGGCAGCACATCGAGGCCATTAGAAGGAAAGGGCTCCTCGTCGACGAACTGGACGGGACACAACAGCGGTTCGAATTGGTGAGCCATTACGATCCCGCCGCCATCACGGAGCCGGCGGATTTGGTCATCGTGCTGGTGAAACTCTACGACACCCTTCAGGCCGTTCCCACCGTTGCCTCCTGTTGCCATTCTAAGACCTTCTTCCTGACCCTCCAGAACGGGATCGGCAACTGGGAGCGCATCGCGAGCCTTGTAGGGATTGAGGGAGTCCTGGTGGGAAGCACCGCCCAAGGGTCCACCCTGGTGGAGCCGGGAAGAGTGCGCCACGGGGGCAACGGTTTGACTTATGTCGGGGAACCCCAGGGCCCCCCTTCGGAACGGGTTTACGGCGTGGTGGATCTGTTTCGAAAGGCCCGTCTCCAGACGGAAGCCTCCGACCGGATGGAACAGCTCATTTGGGAGAAGCTCCACGTAAACGTAGGGATCAACGCCATCACCGCCCTCGCCAATATCCGCAATGGTCTTGTGGCGGACGTGCCCACGGCCAGGGACCTTTGCACGAGAGCCGTTCGTGAGGCCATGGAGGTTGCAGCCGCCAAAGGGTTTGTGATTCAGAAGGATATGGTGGAGCGGGTCCTGAACGTTGCCCGCGCCACCGCCGTCAATCGTTCCTCCATGGGACAGGATGTGGATCGCAAGAAGAGAACGGAAATCGATGGAATCAACGGGGCCATCGTGGAACTTGGACGACGGTTGGGTCTTACCTTGCCCGTGAACGAAACTCTGACCCAGCTTGTCAAGACCCTGGAAGCCGGATACCTTCAACCCCCCCCTCCTCAGACGGAATGATGAAAGGAGAAAGACCCGTGAGCAAGCGTATCACCGCCCCCGATGTTCTGGCAGCCAAAGGAAAACGAAAACTCACCATGCTGACCGCCTATGATTACCCTTCGGCGGTTTGGGTGGACGAGAGCGGAATGGACATGATCCTGGTGGGGGACTCCTTGGCCATGGTGGTTTTGGGCCAGGAGGACACCCTTTCCGTCGGCATGGAAGAAATGCTGCACCACACGCGCGCCGTTGCCCGCGGGGCCAAACGAGCTCTGATCATCGGGGACATGCCCTTTCTATCCTACCAATGCGGGGTCGAGCAGGCGGTCTTGAATGCGGGGCGCTTCCTCAAAGAGGGAAGAGCCCAAGCCGTAAAGCTGGAGGGGGGGAAACGGGTGGTTCCCCAAGTGGAAGCCATTGTGGCGGCGGGGATTCCGGTCCAGGGTCACATCGGGCTCACCCCCCAGAGCAGTGCTCAGCTGGGAGGATTCAAGGTGCAGGGAAAGACCGCCGGCGCCGCCAAGGCTCTCATCGAGGACGCCCAAGCCCTCGCGGAAGCCGGGTGTTTCAGCATCGTCCTGGAAGCCATCCCGTCGCCGGTGGCCGCTCGGATCACCGAAACCGTCCCCGTGCCCACCATCGGGATCGGTGCCGGACCGGACTGCGACGGCCAGGTGCTGGTCATCCACGATGTGCTGGGTCTCTATGACCGCTTCCTGCCTCGCTTCGTCAAGCAGTATGCCCGGCTGGGCAAACCCATCCGAGAAGCCCTCACCCTCTACCGGGAAGAAGTGGAACAGGGGCGTTTCCCCGGTCCAGAACACACCTTCGCCATGGCCGAAGAGGAAAAGACCAAAGTCGCCAAGATGAAGGGAAAAAAGAAGGGCCCCTGAGAAACGGCGGCCCCATCAGGAGGACGGCCGGTCCCTCAATGTTTGAAGGTACTGGCCCAGAGCCATTAGAGGAAAGCAATTGCGGTAGTTGTGATACCGAATGTAGAAGTGGTTGGGAAAGCCGGTGCCGGTAAAGTGGATTTCCTCCCACGTGCCGTCCGGCTGCTGGTTTCGGAGCAAGTACTGCACCCCTTTGCGTACCTCGGGACTTCCATGCTCCCCCCCTGCAAGCAGCGCCATCACCGCCCAGGCCGTCTGTGACGGCGTGCTGGGCCCCTGCCCCCGAAGCTCGGGCCTGCAGTAGGATTCGCAGGTCTCTCCCCAGCCTCCGTCGGGGTTCTGATGGTCTTTCACCCACTGCAAGGCCGCCTGGATATAAGGCAACTTGGGATCTTCCCCTATCCCGATCAAACCCCGCAACACCGACCAGGTACCGTAGATGTAATTCACTCCCCATCGACCCCACCAACAGCCGTCAGGCTCCTGCAGGTCCTTGAGGAATCGGATGGCCTTCTGAGCCCGGGGGTGAGACCGTTGGTACCCGTAGTATCCCATGGCCTCGAGCACTCTTCCGGTAACGTCCGCCGTGGGATAGTCGACCATGGCTTCCTGGTCGGCAAAAGGAATCCGATTGAGGATCGTCATGGTGTTGTCCCGGTCAAAGGCCGCCCATCCGCCGCACGAGCTCTGCATGCTGAGGACCCATTCCATTCCGCGAGACTTGCTTTCTTCCAGGCCTGCACAAGGAGTGCTGCCCAGGCGATGGAGAGCGCTGAGCACCACCGCGGAATCGTCCACGTCGGGATACTGGGTATTCACGAATTCGAAGGCCCATCCTCCCGGCGGGCAGCAGTTTTTCACCTGCCAGTCTCCCCCCGTCTTCACCTGTCTCTGAATGAGCCACTGCTGTACCCTTTGCAGGGTCGGGTGAGTTGGCGGCATTCCGGATTCCATGAGGGCAAGTGCGGTGAGGGCCGTGTCCCACACGGGGGAAATGCAGGATTGCATCCGATAGCCCAAGTCATCCTCGATGCAAAAGTCATCGAGGGCTCTCATCCCCTTGACCAGCACGGGGTGATTCAGGGGATACCCCAGGTAATGGAGGGCCAGGATGGAGTAAACCATGGGGGGCTGGATCCCTCCCCAGTCTCCTGTTTCTTCCTGATGCTCCAGGATCCAAGTCTCCGCGGTCCGGATGGCGCGCCGACGAAGGTCCGGAAGGGGGTGCTTTTCCAGCCACTTGGCCACCCGGTCAAAGAGGAAGAAAAGCTTGTGCGTCATGGATGCGAAGCGCTTTTTGCGGGTCGCGGACCCCGGTGTCGGATGCAGCTCCGAGACCGATTTCTCCCTGGGAAGACGGTGGGTCGGTCGAATGCACAGGACAATGGAGAGGGGAACCGCAGTGGACCTCGCCCAACTCGAAAATTCGTAGATGCTGAAGTAAAAATGCGAAGGGAGCAGGACCAATTCCACGGGCATGGAAGGGACCTTGTCCCAATCGTATTGGGAGAATAGAGCCAGCCAAATCTTGGTAAACACCCGGCTGGCTTCCAGTCCGCCATTGTTTAGGATGAACGACCGGGCCCTTCGGAGAGGTTCCGAATCCGATTTCTCTCCCAACAGCTTGAGGGCAAAATAGGCTTCCACAGTGATGCTCAGGTTGCCCTCGTCCCCGTAATAAAGGGGCCAGGACCCATTGGGGCTCTGCTTGTTGAGCAGGTATTCGGCCATCCTCCTGCCTCTGGACGGGTCCAGGCGGCCCAGCAAATACAGGAGCATGACGTATTCGGCGGTGATGGTGACGTTGGACTCGAGTTCGGACCACCAGAAGCCCTCAGGGTACTGGGTTCTGAGGAAAAACTGAGTCGTACTCTGAATGGCCTTATCGATGGAACGGATCCAGGAGCTCTGGAGACTCGAATGTCTCGTCGAATGGTGGGGGACGGGTTCCCTTCCTTTCTCGACCCTTGGCCTCAGGTGGGAAAAAGTCTTCTCATCCAGGGGATGCTCCGAGCCCTTCAAAACAATCCGGAAATTCTCCCGCTCGTCATCTCCCTCGGGGACCTCAGCAAGGGTCTCTCGTATGCCTCTCATTCTCCACCTTAGTTTCATTACCGACTCAACCCCACTCACCCATCCCAGCAACTGTGTCGGCAAAGGGGCCGTGGCCTTTCCGCCAATCTCGCTCCCGGCGGCACGCTCCTCCCCACGCCCCATTCGCTCCAATCCTCAGGAAAAAAGGTAGGAGTTATGTATATCAAAATTAGGATTTTCTCAAGCACAGTGAACCCCGCACGGCAACTTTGTTTCCCACGGACCCAACAGGGCCTGTCAACAGGGAGATGTAGAAGTCTTCCTGAAGCCGTATCGCCGCACGAGTCACCCTCCTCCTTCCCCCCGGCGGCCGGGGTTGGGCTTGCGAAGGCCGCCTCTGTATCCGTCCGTCCTAACGGCCCTGCCTCGCGGTCGCCCCCTACTCCTCGCCTTTACACGCCTCCCCTCGGGTGTCCGCGCGGAATTGCCTTTCCCGGAGCAGCTTGATCAGGCCGCCTCGGCGAAGATAGTCGCTGTAATTGTCGGGATGCTGTTCCAAGATGTATTTGAGGTAGGATATGTTGTTTTCTATGGCTTCCCGGTAGAGGTCCGAGTCGATGCCCCAACGAGTCAGGAAATGATGAAGCATGTATCGGTCCACATTTCCCAGCTGGGTTTCAAACCTCTTCTTGGTAAACTCCCAAAAGCCCGGGGTCTTCCGAAGCAGATCCAACTCACTTTCGAACCCGGGGACGCCGCCCTCCTTAAATTCCTGGAACAGGAAAGGCAACCTCTCCAGGTAGGTCCTGTCCGCCATTTGGCCAAGCAGGTCCGAGGCCCCCAACATCATGCCCAACATCTCGTGCTCCCCGGACTGAAATCGAATCTCGGTCATCTGCACATCCAGTCCGGTGCATCGAAGGATATCGCGGCAAGCGGCAAATTCTTGTGCCGAATACCCCTGTGCATCGAAGTATTCCTTCATAAAGCAAATACTGCGCTCGATGTGGTTGAGGGTATACTTGGCGCCGGTTCCGGAGACATCGTCCGCCGTCTGGACGTACCCCGTATCGTGCATCAATGCCGTGATGAGGGCCAGGGTGACCATACCCTCCTCCATTTGGACCCCCGTCCGATGCGCCCCGTGGATCAGGCGAATCAAAGCCATCAGGCAATCCGTAGTGTGCTTCAAGTCATGGTAGCGGGTGTTGCACCGGAAGTACCCAGGGCATCTGCCCAGGAAAAGTCCCCGGACGTGTTCGAAAGCCTTCTCAAGGGGCTGCTGCGAGTAGTTCGGGAACATGAGGAAAAGGAGCCTCTTGCATTCCTCAAAGACATCCTCGGGGTCCTCCATGCACACCAGATCTTCCAACTTGATCCTCTGAACCAGCATCATGGCCGCCTCGTTCCAAGAGATCCAAGCCGTTTCCGTTCGTCGAGCGAACTCCCCGCCACCCCAAAATTGCGGCTGCTGTTTTGCCGTGAACCGAAAAAGATTAAGGATTCCTCTATTACGATATTACGATGGGAAAATGATGAATCTAGGGCTCCAAAGCAGTCAACGGACTCCCTGGTGATTGACAACTTTCGGAGTGGTAAAGTGAGACCGTATCCCAAAATGAGAAGAATGAATCTTTCTCTAGACTATGGACAAAGCCCTGCGTCCCCCTCCGCGTTCAGATCTACGCGAGGCGTTGATCACACTAGCAAAAGAAGGCGCGCAGCGTCAACCTCGTTCTCGTGCACAGGCCCCCCCGAACGTTTCCCAGGTCGACCTCCATCCTTCCATTTTGAAACCCACGTCAAATGAACTATAATGGGCAAAAATTTACGGCCGGGCATGGGAGAAGCTACCCCGTTCTTTCTCGGGGTGAACGCATCTTCTCGGTGCCCGAAGCCGACGGATAACGGGAGATTTCTCCAGCCTTCTCGAGGGGCAAATTGCTCCGCCCGCGGAGCAGAGAGGAGCGCAACCATCCCATGAACCTGATCATGATGTACCAACTAATGGCAGCCCTGTTAGTGCTCGTGACCCTCCTGTCTCTGGGTTATTACCTGGGGTACCGAAAAAACGTGCGCAAGTACCAGGCGTTGAGTGCAAACGACCGGGAGGAGATGTTGACCATCGAGCGGGCCTTGAAACGTTTTTGGGACCACGAAAAGGAACAGCTCGAAGCGGAGAAGGCCGAGCTCGAACGCCGCATCCAGTTCCTGGAGGACCGCTTGGATCAGTACCGCAGAAAAGCCGCAGGCATCGGCATGATGGGTCTCCGGAAGAGCAAGCTCACCGATATGCTCTTGTCGCTGCTCGTGGAGAATGAGACCCTCGAGGAAAGGCTCTTTATGCAGAACCTGAAGCTGAAACAGGAAAGAGACCAGTACCTGGAAAACGAACTCAGGCACATCAGCTATAAGCGAATCCTTCTCTCCGACCTCATCAACCAGGCGGGGGTGCGCAAGGAGATGGAGCGCGTATTGAACGAAAAGGGAAAACTCAAGCGCCTGGAAATCCGCGGAAGGGAGATGGAGCCCTCTCCATTGCCCCAGAAAAACGAGGAAGACACCGCATATTAGACGGATCGCCGGTTCGGCCTGCACCGCCGGATACCGCCGGACCTTTCCGAATCCCAATCGGCACGAACATTACAGGATCAAGGACGACCCCATGCTTGCATGTACCGACTGTTCCAATTTCTTTGAATCGAATCTGGTCAAACCGGATAAGGACGGTGACCTGGTCTGCCCCGTGAAGGACTGCGACGGCTACCTTGTGGACCTGGACGATCTGCTCGCCGACCTGCTCACCCGCTTTTGGTCCCTCGGCCACTGGACCCGGTATTCCTGTGCCGGGCACCTTTGGAGAGCCGAGTTTGAACCACACATTGCCTTTTCCCTGGACGAAGAGAATCTGAAGCTTAAAGAGATCATCGAAGGAATGAACGACGGTACCGTCCGGATCGAGACCTCCGAGGAGGAAGGAGAGGAGTCCGGTGAAGAGCCGAAGCTCGTCGTCCTGGCTGCCGCAGCCGCTTCCAGCGATCCCATCGAACGGCTCCAAATCCAGCACGATTTCCTCGAATTCATGTACGAGGTGCTCTTGCGCCTGGAAGAGGAAGCGGACAATGAGGAAGCCTGAGCCCCGAGTTGCAGACCGGGTTCGTCTTTCGTGTCCTCTGGGCCGAGTCCGTCGCCCGTGACCGGAAACCGGAAAGGAGAAACTCCGGAATGTCTGAAGAAAAATATCGGCTCCTTCCCCACAGGGAAAGCGACAATTGTTTTGCCTGCAGCCGCACCAACCCGTCGGGACTCAAGATGAATTTCTACACCGACGGGCAGAAGATCGTGTCCCGGGTTCGAGTCGCTCCTAATCTCAGCGGATGGGACCAACTCGTTCACGGGGGAATCCTGGCCACCATGTTGGACGAAGCCATGGGCTGGGGCGTGCTGCACCTTGTGGGCAGAATCACCCTCACGAAATCCATGACCGTAGACTTCCTGAAGCCCGCCTATGTGAACCGGGAGCTCAAGGTGGAAAGTCATATTCTGGAACGTCGGGGGGACCGGGAGGTGTGGATGGAGGGGTTCCTCTGGAACGATGCCGGGGAATTGTGCGCCAAGTCCTTGGGTTCCTACGCCCTGTTCACCGCCGAAGATATGAAGAGGCGAAAGATCCTGAACGAGGAACTCATTCGGGACGTGGAGCGAATCATCGCCGGAGGATGATGCCGAATCATGCCCTCGCCCAAGCCGTCCCATTGCCGGGAACAGACGCGGCTGCGGAGTGCTGCCCTACAGGTCCTCGCAATTCAGGATCGCCGAGAAATGCCGTATGGTCGGAGCTCTCTTTCGGAATGCGGGCCTGTTCCGGACCAGGGGGCGGCCGCATTGGCGGTTTCCCCCGGACTCACCGGGGCGCACCCCAGCTCTTGGGGGCCGTACCCGGACCCGAGATACCACTCGGCCCTCGGCCTGCTTCGCAAAAGAACCCGGGGGGCCGGGCGATGAACTCTTTCCCCGCGGGTTCGCCCCCGGAGCGGGAGAGGAGGGACCGATGCCGGATTTCATCCTTCCCTCACCCCCTCCCGTTCTCCGGGATCGGCTCAGGAAGACGGAACGTGCCGTTGCCCATGAAGCAGGCTACTTATGCTGCTCCCCGATAATGTATCCCGTGAGTCCTCCCACCGCCCCGCCGACACCGGCTCCAACGGCGGGATTCCCTCCGGCAATGGCTGTGAGGGCCGCCCCCCCCGCGGCTCCGATGGCCGCGCCGCTGAGGGTCCGCTGTTGAGTTTCGCTCATTCCGGCACACCCGAAGGTGAACAGACACGCCACCACAAGCATCAATGCCATGATTCTGTTTCTTTTCATGGGGGCACTCCCTGTTTTCGGTTTGATTTTCACCGCATTCATCTATAGACGCAAAGCTGCGGGATTTCCGGCCGAGGGGATCCCACCGCCTATTTCTTCACCGGCTTTCCTGCGATGGTCGACACCTTGGGTTTGATCATCTCGTCCCAGACCACTCGCATGACCGGAACGTTCATTTTGGCCGGATTCGCTTTGTAGAAGGCATCGATCCGGTTCACGACGGTATCCAGCGGGACATCTCCCAAAGCCTCCGCCACCTTTTCCGAAAAGCTATCCCGCTTCAGCTCGGGATACTTGCCGATCATCTCCTCCTCGATGTCGGCCATCTCCCCCACACCCAGAATGAACGCCCGTTTGCTCTCCAGGGACATCTTGGCCCATTCCTCGCCCTGCAAGAGCTTCGATTCCGCGGCATCTGCACGGTCACCCTGGAAAAGCGCACCCATGGACATGCCCAGGATCAAGGCCAACAGAATTGCGGAGATTCCTTTTGCCTCCCATTTCATCGCAGCCTCCTCATGTTTGTTTCGTTCCGGTGGTTCGAGCCGTCTGTCACGGATCAGCGGGCCTGCCCCGATCCCTATGGCAACCCTTGCCGGGCCTCGTGGAGAACGGCTCTCTCTTGCGGTGCGGCGACTCCCGCGTCATCCGGTCTTCCCGATTCCGGCGGCGGCCTGTCTCCGCAGTGCCGGGCCCGGAACCTTTCCATCCGCATTCTGTGCGCTCGAGCCCGGGGCCTTCTCGGTCAACGACCGCCGTTCCTCGCCCCGGATGGGGCCCTCAAAGCCGGGCGGCTCCCCACCGGAACCCGCTTCGATGGGCCGAATCCCGGGGCGAAGCCACAAAACTCCACCCGTCCTCTCTGCTTGGGAAAACCTATAAAGGAAGATTAGGGGGATGGGGTGAGTGATGGGACTCGAACCCACAGCCTCTGGGGCCACAACCCAGTGCTCTAACCATTGAGCTACACCCACCATGTCGAAGCGCCAATCCGGCGCCGGTAGGTATTTTGCCTAACACAGGTCCCGAGAAACATCAAGAGAATTCCCCGGGGATCGGCGGCCTTCCCCGCCGTGGGCCGACAGCGTCTCAGGGTGCTGCGATCCAAACGGGACCGGGTTCAGCCCCGTCAAAACCCGGCAAACAACTGGACGCAAATGTAATCGTAACAGCCCACCCCCAAGAGTGTGTGCCGGCGGCTCACGATGTTCTTCCGGTGGGTGGGACTATCCATGAGGGCCTCATGAAGCGTCTTGGCCGATTCATATCCCATGGCCAGGTTTTCCCCGGCATAACGGACCTTGTGGCAGGCCGTGACGTATTTCCAGGCCGGGTTCTTGCCGGTCTTGGGGTCCTGGTGGGAAAAATATCCGTCCTGCACCATCTTACGGGCTCGAACCAGCGCCTTTCGGGCCAGACATTCGTCCCAGCGGAGCCGCTTGTTTTCCTGCTTCGCATAGTCGAACAGGGCACCGGCCTTGACTTGATGCACCAGATCGGAATTCTGGCCGGAGTTTTTCTTGGGGGCGGAAGGCAGGGGGCTGGAATCACCCGGAACACTCCACAAAAGGAGAAATCCCACAGCCAACCCCAGCATTCTCCCCGGCAATTTCGGCATCCCTCGCTCTCCTGAAATAGGATCGTATCTTCGCACCCCGGCCCGGGAGGAGACGACCCTGCGCAGATTGGCCCGCCCCCCCGGAAGGACGTTCCCGTGAATTATAGGAGAATCCGTCTTTGAATCAAGTCGCAACGACACGGGCGGCAGGGATTTTGGCACCATGCGGCCGAGATCCGGAATCAGGCCCGGGAAAAATCCAGGGAGGACCAATTGACAGATTTCATCGGCAAATGTTTTACTGCCTTTCGAGGTCCATTCCACTTTTGGATTCCATCCGCGAAAACCCTCCTCGGGAGGAAAGGCTGCCCATGAATCCCTTTGTTCATCTTCACGTCCACACCCAGTACAGTCTGCTGGACGGAGCAATTCGCCTGAAAGATCTCCTGGAGACGGCGGTCGGCTACCAGATGCCTGCCGTCGCCATCACCGACCACGGCAACATGTTCGGCGCCCTCGAGTTCTACGACATGGCCCGGAAAGCCGGGATCAAGCCCATCATCGGGTGCGAGGTCTATCTCGCTCCCCGGAGTCGTTTGGACCGCCACACCGGCGGGGAGCTCACCGCCAACGGGGAAGAGGACCGCAACTACCACCTGGTGTTGCTGGCCAAGGACCTGACCGGATATCGGAACCTGCTCAAGCTGGTCACCCGGGCGTATCTCGAAGGCTTTTACTACAAGCCCCGAATCGACAAGGCCCTGCTGAGGCAATACCACGAAGGCCTGATCGGTCTTTCGAGTTGCCTCAAGGGAGAGATTGCCTCCCTGCTTCTGCGAAACCAGGACGGCACCGCACGAAAGACGGCCCTGGAATATGCGGAGATATTCGGGCCGGAGAATTTCTACCTGGAGCTTCAGGCAAACGGCATACCGGAACAGGATGCGGTCAATGAAACCTTGATCCGCATGGGAAAGGACCTGGGGATTCCCCTGGCGGCGACCAACGACTGTCACTACCTGCGCAAGGCGGATGCCCGTGCCCACGAAGTGCTTCTGTGCATCCAGACGGGGAAGACCATCCTGGACGAAAAGCGCATGAAGTTCCAGACGGACCACCTCTATTTCAAGTCCCCCGAGGAAATGGCCCGCGCTTTTTCCCACGTGCCCGAAGCCTTGGAAAACACCCTCGTGATCGCCGAGCGGTGCAACCTGGATCTGCAGCTGGGAGAGTACCACTTCCCGGACTTCCCCCTGGAACCGGGAGAGACTCTCGAGGACCGTTTTGAGAAGACGGTCATGGAAGGCTTTGAGGAGAGGATCGGTCAAATCCGCTCGACTCGGCCCGATTTCACGGACAAGGATCAGCAGGAGTACCGCCAGCGGCTGCGCCTGGAAATGGACGTCATCCGCCGGATGGGATTCGTGGCCTACTTTCTCATCGTCGCCGATTTCATCAACTACGCCAAGCAGAAGGGAATCCCCGTGGGACCGGGCAGAGGTTCCGCCGCCGGGAGCCTGGTGGCCTTCGTGATGAAGATCACGGATCTGGATCCCATCGAGCACGGGCTCATTTTCGAACGGTTCCTGAACCTCGAGCGAATCAGCATGCCCGACATTGACGTGGACTTCTGCGTCCACGGCAGAGAGGAAGTGCTCCGGTACGTTACGGAGAAATACGGGCAGGACCGGGTGGCCCAGATCACCACCTTCGGCACCCTCCAGGCGCGGGCGGCCATCCGGGACGTGGGACGGGCCTTGGCCATGCCCTACAACGAGGTGGACCGGATCGCCAAGATGATCCCGGCATCCCCGGGGATGACCCTGCAGAAGGCCTTTCAGGCGGAGCCCCGGCTGGGGGAGCAGCAGCGAAACGATCCCCAGATCAAGGAACTCTTCGAAGTTGCCCTTGCCCTGGAGGGACTCACTCGACACGCATCCACCCACGCGGCGGGTGTGGTCATCGCCGACAAGCCCATCGTCGAGTACATGCCGCTCTACCGGGGGCAAGACGGGGAAACCGTCACCCAGTTTCCCATGAAATACGTGGAAAGGGCAGGTCTCATCAAGTTCGATTTCCTGGGTTTGAGAAACCTTACGGTCATCCACAACGCCGTTCAACTGATCCGCAAAAACCACCACCTGGACATCCGCCCCGAGGCCCTTCCCCTGGACGATCCCGAAACCTATGCGCTCCTGAGCCGCGCCGACACAACGGGGGTATTCCAGCTGGAAAGTTCGGGAATGAGGGACATCCTGGTTCGCCTTCGCCCCGAGAATTTCGCCGACATTGTCGCCCTGGTAGCCCTTTATCGACCGGGGCCTCTCGAGAGCGGCATGGTGGACCAGTATATCGACGGCAAACACGGCCTGGCTCCGGTCACCTACGATCTCGAGATGCTGCGCCCCATTCTCGAACCGACCCACGGCGTCATCCTCTACCAGGAACAGGTCATGAAAATCGCCAGCGTCCTGGCCAATTACACCCTCGGGGAAGCGGACATTCTGCGGCGGGCCATGGGAAAGAAGATCCCCGACGTGATGAAGGCCCAACGGGATCGATTCATTTCGGGAGCTAAGGAGAACTCCATCGATCTGGCCAAAGCCAATCACATTTTCGACCTCATGGAGAAGTTTGCCGGATACGGATTCAACAAATCTCACAGCGCCGCCTATGCCCTCATCGCCTATCAAACCGCCTATCTCAAGGCCCACTTTCCCGTAGAATTCATGGCGGCCCTTCTCAATAGCTTTCTCAGCAATTCCGACCAGGTGGTGAAGCTCATCAACCAGTGTCGCGAAAACCAAATCGAGATTCTTCCGCCCGACGTGAACGCCAGCAGCAACGACTTCACCGTCGTCGAGGGGAAGATCCGCTTCGGCCTGGGGGCTGTGAAGAATGTGGGAGAGACCGCCATCGAGTCCATCCTTACCGTGCGGGATCAAAACGGGCACTTCCGGTCCATCTATGATTTCTGCCGGCGGGTGGATACCCAGAAGGTGAATCGGAGGGTCCTGGAGCAACTCATCAAGTGCGGCGCCTTCGACACCATCCACGGCAACCGGGCCCAGGTGCTGGCGGCCGCCGACGACGCCCTGGAAAAGGCCCAGGTGGTGCAGAGAGACCGCCAGACGGGTCAGATGAACATGTTCGAGCTGCTTCGAAGTCAAAAAGGCAAGACCCCGGCTCTGCCCACGGTGGAACCCTGGGATAACCGCACCACCCTCCAATTCGAAAAGGAGGCCCTGGGCTTCTACATTTCCGGTCATCCCCTGGATTTCTACGCGGAACGGATCGCCCGGCTCTGCACCGCCGATACCCAGAGCGTCAGTGAGAAGAGGGAAGGGGTCGAGGTCGCCCTTTGCGGTATGGTCACCATCACCAAGGAGTTGACCACCAAGCGGGGAGATCGCATGGCGTTTCTCTCCCTGGAGGACAAGGAGGGAATCCTCGAAGTGGTGGCCTTCTCGGAAGCGTTCCTGCAGGCCCGCCCCCTGCTCGACAAAGATGAGCCCCTCGTCGTTCTGGGAAAGGTTCAACACGATGAAAAAGGGACGAAATTGGTGGCCAACCGGATCCTTACCCTGGCCGAAGCTCAGCTCGAATCCGTGGATGCCGTCCGAATCCGCCTCCGTGCCGAAGACCTCGACAAGGATGCCCTTTCCCGGCTGAGGCACCTGCTCATGAGCCTTGCG
>JARKQW010000187.1 GCA_029974695.1 Syntrophobacteraceae bacterium
TAAAAGGTGTCGGGACGATCAACGGGCTGATCGGCACGGTCCTGACCGAAACCGGCTTCATCCAGATCTCCTGCTATGCCGAGGAGCAGGAATTCCGGGGATACCTCCCGGCCTTCGAGGCCATCGTCAAGGGCGCTGTTATCTCCGAAGAGCTGAAGTACCGTTCCGGGGACGGGGATTCGGTACCCGCATCGGACGGAATCGGACGGGGCACCATCACGGGGATAGCCGTCGTGTGTATGGCGGCGGTCGTGTTTCTCCTGTTTGTCGTCCGGAAAAGAAGGGACAAGAAGCAATGCTGACGGTGCGGCATCACCTGATCAAGAAAGAGGGATGAAATGAGCCCCCGGCTTCCGTTCCGTTACCTGGAACCGGTCTTCTTCTCGGGGCTGCTGGACGACCCGGTGCTCTCCGTGCATGTCAGGCCCCTGGGACGGAGCCTGCTCATGGATTGCGGCCGGATCCATCACCTGGCCAAGCGCGTGCTGAAATCAACCTCCGCCCTTTTCATCACCCATGCCCACATGGACCACTTCATGGGCATCGACACCTTTCTCCGCACCCTCCATGTTTCTCCCCGCACCACGGACATCTTCGGCCCTCCCGGACTGGCGGACAAGATGGGGGCCAAGTTGTCCGGCTACGACTGGAATCTGGCCGAGCCGTACTGGGGCTCCTTCCGGGTCCACGAGGTCTTTCCCGATCGCAGTGCGACTGCCCTGTTTTCCGGACCGGAGGGTTTTGCCCGCCATTCCGGAACTGAACAGGTGCTGCTGGATCGGGTGCTCTACCGTAACCGCTTCCTCCAGGTGGAGGCGGAAACCTGCGACCACCGGATACCGTCCCTTATCTACAGGATTTCCGAACTCCCTTCGTTTCAGGTGGATGACGGCAGGATTGAGGCTGCGGGGCTGGTGAAGGGGGAATGGCTGCGGGTCCTGCGGCGGCTGTTCGCGCATGGAGGGATGGAAGGGGAAGCATTGACGGTGTTGCGCCACAGTGGAGACGAGGTTGTCGAGGAAAGAGCGGAGGACGCCGCGCGTCTCTACGGGAGCATCCGGGGGGAACGGCCCGGCGCCTCAATCGGATACGTGACCGATATCGGCTTCAGCGACGAAAACCTGGAAAAACTGACGGCACTTCTGAGCGGGGTGACGCTGCTGGTCTGCGAATGCTCGTTCCTTGCGGCAGAACGGGACAAGGCCCGCATCTCGTCCCACCTGTGCACCGGCGACGTCAACTTCCTGGTGGAAAAGCTCCGCCCCGCCTTCTTCCTTCCCATGCACCTGTCCAAGAGTTACATTCACACCTGGGAGCGCCTCTATGAGGAACTGGAAACCCCGCCGGGCGTAACCCTGCTGCGGTTGCCCAAACTGGTGACGCCCCGTCCGCTGCTGCCCTGTGAGGTCCCCAGGGCAACGCCGCTCTCCCTCAAGGGATGAATTATTCCACCGTGACCACTCCCGAGGTCGCCTCGATGTAGTTCACCGGAGCGCCGAACAATGCGCGGTGGGTCAGTATCCTGCCCCGGAAGAGGATCGTCTCTCCAGGGGAAACTGAAAACTCGTTCTCATCCTTGTGCACCCTGATGATAAAACGACGCCCCAGGCGATCCCGTCCCTCCACCCGATAATGCCGGGTCCGCTCATACACTCTTTTGACGACGATCTCGAAGTCGTAGTGATTCCCTACCCTGCCGAAAAACCCCGATTTCGGGGG
>JARKQW010000194.1 GCA_029974695.1 Syntrophobacteraceae bacterium
CTCCAATTCCTGCGTAGTTGACCCCCAGCTCGTTACGGAGCCTGAGGATCTTCCGCACCATGGGAACGACGTCCATGGGGAACAGGGGCTCGCCGTTCCAATCCTTTTCCGCGATTTCGATGAGGCCCAGTTGAAGGAATCGCTCCACCAGCTCCGGATGCACGCCACAACGAAACGCCACTTCGTCGGCCGTCAGGAACGGGAAGCTCCTCGAATACCGCCCCACCTGAACCATGAAATATTTCCGATCCGCCATGGCTGCCTATCCTTCCTCTCCAGACCGGGGGTTGAACCGGGACGTTTTTCGGAGCTCCTCGAAAAGCTCTCTTTCCCGCGCCGAAGGCTTCGTGGGAACCATGATGTGGATCACGGCGTAGAGGTCTCCGGGAGCCCCTCTGCTGTTGGGCATTCCTCTGGCCCGCAGCCGGAGCTTCCGGCCGTTCTGGGTACCGGGGGGGACCTTTACCGTGACCGCGCCCGATAAGGTGGGCAGCCGGGCTTCCACACCCAGTACGGCCTCCCACGGAGCGACCGGCAAATCCATGAATAGATTTCTGCCCTCGAGACGGTAGACCGGGTGCGGCTCGATTTCGACCTTGAGATAGAGGTCGCCCCGCGGTCCCCCTCCAATCCCTTCGCCCCCCTGGCCTCCCAGGCGGATCTTCTGGCCGGGCAAAATCCCCGGCGGAATCTTCACGTCGTAATTCTTCGATTGGATGGACAACTGCCCTTCGGGCGTCACGGTTTGCACCTGCAGGGCGATGGATTTGGTGGCCCCGTGAAAAGCGTCCTCGAGGGAGATCCGAATGGTGGCTTCCTGGTCGGACCCCGCTTGACTCCAAACGGGTCCCTTCCTTGCCCCCCGACCTCCGGCACCCCGAAAGCCCTGTCCCCCGAAGAGGGCTTCAAAGAAATCGCTGAAACCCGTCCCGCCGGACCACTGGAATCCCCCTTGTTCCGGTCCCCGGCCATGGCCGAAATCATACTGGAAATCCCACCCGGGAGGAGGCCGAAAATCCTGTCCTCCCTGCCAATCGGGGCCCAGCTGATCGTACTTCGACCTCTTGTCCGGGTCTTTCAAGACCTCGTAGGCCTCATTGATCTCTTTGAACTTCTCCTCCGCGTTGGAGGCTTTGTTCACGTCGGGATGGTACTTTCGAGCGAGCTTTCGATACGCCCGCTGGATTTCCTCCTGAGAAGCCGTGCGCGAAACCCCCAATGTTTTGTAATAGTCCTTGAACTTGATGGCCATAGGCTCTCGTCAAAACCTCTTCCCTATTGGATTATCGGGCATGGAAACCATCTCACCGGTGATTGCTTCGTTTACCTCTCGCTAAACACGGCGTCAATGACGTCGTCACCCCCTCGCCCTCGGGATCCGTACCGGGCCTGCCCGCCCCCTGCAGAGGCGGAGGAAGCCTCTTGATGTGCCGCTGCAGTGAGCATTTGGAGGGCCTGCTGCAGGTCCCCCGCTAGTTGCTGATACTGTCCGCGATCGGTGCCCTCCTCGCGGACCGCACGACGCACCTCCCGGATCAATTGCTCTCCCCGAGCTCTCTCATGGACGGGAACCCTGTCCCCCAATTCGGACAGCATCCGATCCAGCTGGTAGGCCATGCTGTCCGCTTGGTTCTTAGCCTCGACGGTCAACCGGCGCTCCTTGTCTTCGGCAGCGTATTGCCGGGCTTCCCGAACCATCCGTTCCACCTCGTTCTTGGCAAGATTGGTGGATTCCGAAATGGTAACCTTCTGCTCCAACCCCGTCTCCTGATCCCGGGCGGTCACGTGGAGAATTCCGTTGGCATCGATGTCAAGAACCACCCGAATCTGGGGCACTCCTCGCGGAGCCGGGCGGATTCCTTCCAGGCGAAATCGCCCCAAAACCCGGTTGTCCCGGGCCATTTCCCGTTCCCCCTGCAGCACGACGATCTCGACCCCCGTCTGGTTGTCTTCCGCCGTGGTGAAGATTTCCTCCCGCCGGGCGGGAATCGTGGTGTTGCGCTCGATCAGCTTCGTCATGACGCCTCCCAGGGTTTCCACCCCCAGGGAGAGAGGCGTGACATCCAACAGGACCACATCTTCCACTTCTCCCTTGAGAATGGCGGCCTGCACCGCCGCCCCCACGGCCACCACTTCGTCCGGGTTGACGCTCATGTTGGGTTGCTTCCCCCCTGTGAGCTGCCTCACCAACTCCTGGACTGCCGGAACCCGGCTGGACCCGCCCACCAGGATGACTTCATCCAGGTCCTTTTCGGTCAGGCGCGCATCCGCCAAGGCCTGCCGCACCGGTTTCATGCATCGCTGGACCAGGTCGTGGACCAGGTCTTCGAACTTGGCCCGGGTGAGTTTCATGACCAGGTGTTTGGGACCGGAAGCATCCGCGGTGATGAACGGCAGGTTCACATGGGTCTCCGTGGTGGAAGAA
>JARKQW010000201.1 GCA_029974695.1 Syntrophobacteraceae bacterium
TGCATTCCCTTAGAATCCCAAAGGGGCCTTGTACGGCACGGTCCCCCTCGGCGCAGATCGTTCGGGCACGGCTGTAGGGGGACCGGGTGTCTTCACCTCTTGTCTTATAGGGGATTCTTCGCTAAAGTTCAAGCCGCTGGGGTTGCGGGATAGACGGGAAGCCCGGACCGGTCCGTCATGGGACTTATGGAAACCCTCCGGCAGATTTGGACGGAAATGGCAAAAAACGCTTGATCTGACCCGAGGGAATCTCTATTGTACGTGCGGCTTTTCAAGGGGCCGATCCATGGGGTCCAACCCTTAGGATGAAGGATTCATGAGGAAACGATTATTTTTCCTGCTCGCGCCAGCAGCCGTCCTGGTGCTCCTGTTTCCCTTTCAGATCTTGGCCGAAGAAGACTCGGAGGAACAGTTCACGGCCACTGTAAAATCGTACCCCTACCGGTTTCCGGACCTGACGGTGATCGGATCTCCCACCTGGTTCCATGTCCCCCCCAAAGACACCCTTTTGGACATTGCCCGGCGTTTCGGATTGGGTTTCAACGAGGTCGATCTGCTGTACCCGCGCATGGACAAATGGCTTCCGCCCAACGGAAAGAAGATTGCGGTCCCCACCTTCTGGGTGCTGCCCCCCACGAACCATCAACAGCTCGTCATCAACGTTCCCGAGCTGAGGATCTACTTTTTCCTTCGCAACTCCTCCACGGTACAAACCTATCCCATCGGGATCGGGGACGAGGGTTGGGAGACACCCCTGGGCACGTTTCACATCACGGAAAAGCGTACCAACCCTTCCTGGTATGTGCCTCTTTCCCTCCAGGAAAAGTACGGGATGGCCGTCATGCCCCCGGGGCCCGAAAATCCTCTCGGGGACTACATGATGAAGTTCAGCGCCGGGGCTTACGGAGTTCACGGAACCGCCATGCCTTGGGGAGTTGGGAGATTGGTTTCCCACGGGTGCATTCGCTGCTATCCGGAGCACATCAAGATCCTCTTCCCGCAGGTTCCCATCGGCACCAAGCTGGAGATCATCTATGAACCGGTGAAGCTCGGCCGGGTGGATTCCCAGATCTACGTGGAGGCTCATCCGGACGTCTACCGCAAGATTCCGGACTACACGGACTACGCCGTGAGAAAACTGGACGAACATCCCCAGGCGGCCCAAGTGGATCGCAAGCGTTTCCTGATGGCCATTCGCCTTCAGAACGGGGTCCCCACCAACGTCAGCCGCATTGTCTCCGAGGATATTTCCGTAAAAATGGTTGAGCTTGGTCAGTAACAGTGCTAATAGGTACCTCTAAGGCAGGGGCACATCGTTGAGTGGACGGATTTTCTTTGAATTTCTTCTTGATTTTGGACAACATGTAGAGTAGCATTTCCCCCGTTTTTCCGGGCTAGTATGAGGGAGTCTGAACAAGCTGCGAGGAACTATTCTCTTAAAATGCATGCTGTAGGAGGGGAGGTGAGAGGAGAGCGCCCTGAGTAGCTTTAGTGGAGAGGGTAGGTTTCATCATAGCATCAATCAGCTTTTAAGGAGGAAAGAGAAATGAAACGAACATTGGGAGTTTTGTTAGTTGTGGCTTTGGCATTCACCATGATCTCCGGTTGCGCATGCACGCAAGATGCGAAGAAGTGCACCGAGCTCTGCCAGTCCGCTCTGGATAAGGCTCAGGCCATCGAAGCATCCTGCAGCGCCAGCGCAAAGGCTGCAGAGGCGGCGGCAGCAAGGGCCGAAGCGGCAGCCCGTCGAGCCGAAGCGGCAGCCGACAAAGCCGAATCCATTTTCATGAAGAAGATGAAGAAGTAGTTTCGGTACCTGCAATCCTTTGTTCCAACAAGAAAGCCGGCGGGGTTCTCGCCGGCTTTCCTGCTTTCGGCACCTTCCGCTTCGATCACTTCTGGGTCTTTTCCATACTGCCGAACACAAACTTTCCCACCAGTTCCTCGATATCCAGGGGCGGCTGGGTCTCTCGGATGGTGCCCCCCGGCGGAATGTAGGTTTCGGATGCGCCGGGGGTGATGGACACGTATTTGTCTCCGATGATTCCCATGGTCTTGATCCGGGCAATGACGTCTTCCTCCAATTTCACACCCCCTTGAATGCTCAGGGTTACCCACGCGCGGCCGTCTTTGAGGCGAATCGTCTCGACTTTTCCGATTTGAACTCCGGCCATGGTCACATTGGCATTGGCCTTCAATCCACCCACATTGGCGAAGGTCGCCTCCACCCGATAGTCCCCGTAGCCGAGCCATCGGACCTTCCCCAGCTCGATGGACAAATAGGCCAGACATAGAAGCCCCAACAGCAGGAAGGTCCCAACCGCGAGTTCGACTCCCCTTTTTTCCATGATGCAACTCCGCTAGATCAAAATGGAAGTAACCACGTAATCGCTCACCAGGATGGCCACCGACGCAAGGACGACCGCGTTGGTCGTGGCCCGGCTTACTTGCTCCGGCCCGTAGGCCCCCTCGTCATAGCCCGCAAAGTACCCTTTATAGGTACATATCCATATAATGAGGACCGAGAAAACCAGCGACTTGACGAAGCCCATGAAAACGTCTTCCCATTCCACGCTCGAGTGAATCCCGTCGAGATAGGAACCGGGATTCACCCCCAGCAATTCCACGCCGACCAGATATCCCCCCACCATTCCCACCACGTCGAAAAAGGAGGTGAGGAGCGGCAGGGCGATGAGGCATGCCAGAAGGCGGGGCGTGACCAGGTACGAGTGAGGATCCACGGCCATGCATTCCAGGGCGTCGATCTGCTCGTCGATGCGCATGATGCCGATTTCCGCACACATGGCCGAGCCCGCCCTTCCCGTCACCATCAGGGCGGACAACACAGGCCCCAGTTCCCGGATGATGCTCAGGGCCACTGCGGAACCCAGGAGCCCCTCGGAACCGAATTTCGATAGGGTGTAGAACCCCTGGAGGCCCAGGACCATGCCGGTGAAGGCCGCGGTAAAGCCGATGACAAAAAGGGACTTGCTCCCCACGAACCGGATCTGCTGTAAAACAAACCACGTCTTCCCGGGTGGACGGCCGATCCCCCGAAGGACAAGCCACAAAAACAACCCGCAACGTCCCAGGAAGGCAACCTGTTCGATGGCAAAGGCTCCCAGCTTCCGTATCCAGTGAATCATACCCGTTCCTTCCTCCGGCCCCCTACCCCTTCGCCCGCCGGGCGCGCCCGGATCGATTTGTCCCTTGTCCGAAGTTGCCCAAACGGAACGCGCCCTCCGTCATTGCAGCAAAGAGGCACGGTACTTCCCCAAGTCCGGCGGCTTCGAATCGGCCTGTCTGCCCAGGAACTGAACCACCCGCGGGTCCGGACTCCCCCGAACCTCATTCGCGGTACCCGCCACAAGGACTCTCCCATAATCCAAGACAATCAACTGATCCGCGATCTGAAAGGCGCTCTCCAACTCGTGGGTCACAACGACAATGGTCATGCCTAGGGTTTCCCGCAGGTCCAGGATCAGGCGGTCGAGGCCGGCGGCGGTGATGGGGTCCAGACCCGAGGAGGGTTCGTCCACAAAGAGGATCTCCGGGTCCATGGCCAGGGCCCTGGCAAGTCCGGCCCGCTTCCGCATGCCTCCGCTCAATTGCGAAGGCATGTAGTCCCGGAATTCCGCCAATCCCACCATGTGCAGTTTGATGGAACAGATGATCCGGATGGTTTCATCGGCGAGCTTCGTGTGCACTCTCAAGGGAACGGCGATATTCTCCGCCACGCTCAAGGAATTGAAGAGCGCCCCGCTTTGAAACAACACCCCGGTCCGCCTCCGGTAGAGCATGAGCTCCCGGGAATTGAAGGCCCCCAGGTCCTTGCCTTCGACCAGGACCTGCCCGGGACGGCACGGTTTGAGCCCGATGAGGTGACGCAACAGGGTGGTCTTTCCGCAACCGCTTGCCCCCATGATAACGGTAATCCGATTGCGGGGAATCCGGAAACGAACGTCGTAAAGGACTTGACGGTTTCCATAGTAGCTGTCGAGACCTTCCACCGTACAAAAATCCGAGGAATTCATGTTCCCGCCTGCTCAATATGAGAATGCAGATCCGGCCTTCCTTGGTGGAGCTCATGCCGGGAGGGTCAGGAATTCTCCATCTCGAAGGCGCCTTCAAGACCGGCAAGTCGAATCATCTTGAGGATGTGATCCTCGACCCCCCTCAAGCGAAGGTCGGAGCCTCGACGAAACAGGAGTTGATGAAGCTCCACCAGCAAGGCCGTCCCGGCAGTGTCCATGGCCCGCACCCCTCTCAGGTCCACTCCAACCCTGCGAATCGATTTCTTGCGGGCAACCTTCAAAAGGCTATCGCGAACCTCGGGAACGCTCCAAAGGTTCAGGTCTCCTTCCAGTTCCGCCACCACATGGCCTCTTTCAATCACCTTCCATTGCACCCGCATCTCCTCCCCCCATGGGAAAACCTCCGGGTTTCGCCGTCGCCCGGTGGCCTGCGGTTGCCCTTCAGCAGCATCGAAGAGGACCCCCCTCCAACCGCGACAAACGGACAAGCGCATAGATAGTAATGGTAAAATCAGACTTCACAAGATGAATTTTCGTGAAAGGCTGAGAATTCTGCTATATAAGTTCGGATCAAGGGATACCGGTAGTTTTCAGGCCCGTCTTGACCATTCGGCCTTTGAACCACTATACTTGGTTTGCCAATCGGCCGACGGATGTTAAATACTACAAAACAATCTTCTGTGGCACCCCCGGGTCCGAGGAGACGACGGATTGACACAAGAGCTGTACAACGACGTGATCAAAGTGATGACGAGTCGGCGCAGCGTGCGCCAATTTCTGGACGCACCCGTGGATCGGAAGCTGATTTGGGAGGCCTTGAAAGCGGCTTCCTGGGCCCCGTCGGGCTTGAACAACCAACCGTGGCGGTTTGCCGTCCTCCGGGACCCGGACCTCAAGGACCGCCTGGCCCGCCTGACTCGCTATGCGGCCACGTTTCGGGGAGCACCGGTCCTTGTAGGCGTGTTTCTGGACAAGGAAAGCTCGTACGATTACGTGAAGGATTGCCAGGCCGTGGGCGCGTGCATTCAGAACTTCCTGCTGGCCCTCGCCTCCCTCGGGCTGGGGGCGGTGTGGCTGGGAGAAATCCTCAAGAACAAGGAGGAAGTTCTGCGCGTGCTGGACCTGCCGGACCGTCTCGAACTGATGGCAGTGGTTGCCGTCGGACACCCGGCTCACCACAACCAGAGCTCCCACCGGCGACCGGTGGAGGAACTGGTGATCCTTGAAAGGTAGGGACCCGTTGGCGACCCTGGCGAAGGATCTCGTTTTTGAGCGTTTCGTAGTGGGGATGCTCCAGACCAATTGCTACCTTCTGGGCGACCGAGGATCGAGGCGAGCCGTGGTCGTTGACCCGGGGGGAGACTGCGACCGGATCGCACGCCGCATCACCGAAGAGAAGCTCCAACTGGCGGCAATCCTGAACACCCACAACCACTTCGACCACGTGATGGACGCATGGAAGCTCAAGGAGAGGCTCGGTGGGGAAATCTATCTCCACGAGAAGGATCAGCCGTTCCTTCGGGACAGCATCACGGGTATGGGGTCGTTTTTCGGTCTGAGCCCCGGCACATCGGACATGGAGATCGACCGGAATTATGGGGACGGGGAGCTGTTGCGGTTCGGTGCCCTGGAATTGCGGGTACTGGAAACCCCCGGCCATAGTCCCGGCCATGTTTCCCTCCATTTCTTGCCGGCCGGTCTCGTCCTCGTAGGGGATACGTTGTTTGCCGGTTCCATCGGCCGGACGGATTTCCCGGGGGGATCCTACGAGCAGCTGATTCGTTCCGTTCGGGAAAAGATATTCCCTCTGGACCCGCAAACGATGGTATTTCCCGGTCATGGACCCGAGACCACCGTGGCTCACGAGAAGCGAACAAACCCCTTTTTTCGCTAGGACGTGGCCTGGACACCGGCATCCGCGAATCCTGCACGGAACTGGACGACACTCTTTGTAAGGAGGAATGGGGATGGCAGGCAAAAAAACACTGGAACGGTCGGCAAGGGCCACGCTGATCCTGTTCGTCTTGACCATTTCCGCGTGCAGCATGTTTGGCGGGAACACGGCTCCCCCTCCCAATCCCGTGGGCCAATCCTCCCAGCCCCCTTCCGCCTCCTCCCCCTCTTCTCCCGCTCCACCCGCATCGTCATCCTCGGCGCCTCGCCCCCTGTTTTTCGACTTTCCGGACATACCGGTACCCCAGGAGTTGAACAGGTTGGACAGCGAGACCTTCGTGTTCCAGTCCGGCCCTCTCAAGGCAGGGCTGCTCACCTTGCGGGGGACCCGCGTGGACCTGGGGTCCCTGGTCAGCTTCTTCCAGATGGCCATGCCCCGGGAGAACTGGAAAGCCAAGGGGGGATTTCATTCCAAACGAAACGTCCTCATTTTCGAGAAACCCGATAAGACGGCCGTGATCAACATTTACGAAAAGATGCTCCGCACCTACGTGGAGATTTATGTGGCTCCTACGGGGAGCTAAAGCCGGGCGGAGCTGCGAACGGGATCACCAACCGCCGGAAACTCATGCGAAACCTTTCAACTCCCTTCACACTAGGCGCCGAACATGCTCAAAGGCAAATCCGTTCTCCTGGGAATCAGCGGAGGAATCGCCGCGTACAAGGCGGCGGAATTGGTTCGCCTTCTCGTCAAAGAAGGGGCCTCCGTTCAGGTCGTCATGACGGCCAACGCCCAACGTTTCATCACCCCTCTCACCCTCCAGGTGTTGTCCGGACAACCGGTATGCACGGACCTTTTCGACCTTGAGTTCGAGTCCCAGGTGGGACACATCCAGGTGGCGAGGGCGGCCCAGCTGGTCATCCTGGCCCCGGCCACCGCAAACCTTTTGGGGAAGATGGCGGCGGGAATCGCCGACGATTTCCTCACCACGGTTCTCCTGGCCACCACGGCGCCGGTTCTTGCCTGCCCCTCCATGAATGCCAAGATGTACGAGAACCCCTTCACTCAGCGGAACCTGGAGCAATTGCGCAACATGGGGACCCATGTCCTGGGGCCCGGCCTGGGCACCCTGGCCCGCAAGGAGGAAGGCATCGGGCGGTTGCCCGAGCTTTCGGAGATCCTCGAATCCGCCAAGCGAATCCTCACCCCCCAGACTTTGCGTGGAAAGAGGGTACTGGTGAGTGCGGGTCCTACCTGGGAACATTTCGATGCCGTCCGGTTCATCAGCAATCCGTCCACAGGCAGGATGGGGTACGCATTGGCCGCCGTCGCCCTGCGACGAGGGGCGCAGGTCGATTTGATTTCCGGGCCCAGCCCCCTTTGTCCGCCCTCGGGGGTTCGATTTCACCCCGTTAAGAGCGCCGAGGAGATGAGGGATGCCGTTTTGGAGGTCGCCCCCGGGACGGATGCCATCGTCATGGCGGCCGCCGTCAGCGATTATCGTCCCCAACAGGTGGCCTCCCATAAGCTCAAGAAGACCGGCAAGGACCTGGAAGTGCTCCTGGTCAAGAACCCGGACATCCTGGCCCTGCTGGGGCAGTCCCGCGGCGCCTCCTCCCGGCCCGTTCTCGTAGGCTTTGCCGCCGAGACGGAGAACCTTATCGAGAACGCCCGGGAGAAGCTCGTCAAGAAGAACCTGGACTTCATCGTGGCCAACGACCTGACCCAATGCGGCTCGGGGTTTGCCTGTGAGACCAATCAGGTGAAAATCCTGGACCGTTCCGGAGACATCACCGAATTCCCCTGCATGGCCAAAGAAGAGGTGGCCGTGCAGGTGTTCGACCGGATCGAACGACTCTTATTGCAGGAGACCCATGGGGAGTGAGCCGGGAAGAACCGCTGCCGAAGTGCGCCGGGCGCTGAGAGAGCTGCGCTATCTCCTGACGGGCCTTCAGCTGGGAGGGTTGGCCGACTGGCCCGGATCCGCGGAGAGGATCGCCCACAACCCGGCGGTGGAAAACCCGACTTCGGGGGGGCCCATATCCCTCGGGGCCTCCCCCTTGGAGGCCGAAGACCCGGGGGTTGCCCCTGCGCCCGACGGGGAAGCGATCCTGAAGGAAGACCCCGGGGAACTCCTGAGCGAGGTTCGGACCGAGATGGGGGACTGCCGACGGTGCCGTCTTCACTCGGCTCGGAAGCAGATTGTTTTCGGAGACGGCTCGCCCCGAGCTCGCCTGGTCTTCGTGGGAGAGGGCCCCGGGTTTGAGGAGGATCAGCAGGGAAGGCCCTTTGTGGGCAGGGCCGGCAAGCTTCTGGACAAGATGATACGAAGCATCGGGCTCGAACGTGAGGACACCTATATCTGCAATGTGGTCAAGTGCCGTCCTCCGGGAAATCGAACTCCGGCCCAGGACGAAATGGAAGTCTGCTCCGCCTTTCTCTTCCGACAGCTCAAAATCATTGCTCCCCGGGTCGTCTGCGCCCTGGGATCTTGTGCCTCCCAAACCCTTCTGGGCAAACAGAAATCCATTTCACTCTTGAGGGGGAAACGCCACCTGTGGCACGGGGTTTCTCTGGTCTGCACCTACCATCCGGCTTACCTGCTGAGAAATCCGGCTCAAAAGGCGGCCGTCTGGGAAGACCTGTTGGAAATCCGCTCGATTCTCGATGCGAATGCCCCTTGAGATATCCCGACACCGAGAGGTTTGCCATGAATCTCAAAGTCTTTCCCCGGATCATTCTGGCCTTCCTGGGGATGATTTTCATAGGCTCCGCCGCGGCCCGTGCGGAACACCTCAACATCATCCAGATCCAGGATTCCATCAATCCGGGTGTGGAGGATTTTCTCAAGTACGCCGTTTCCCGTTCCGAAGAAGAAAACGCCGAGTGCCTCATCGTTCTCCTGGATACCCCCGGAGGCCTCATGACCTCCATGAGGGGCATGGCACAGGCCATCTTGAATGCCAACATTCCGGTGGTGGTGTACGTTTCTCCCAGCGGGGCACAGGCGGCGTCGGCGGGGGTCTTTGTCACCGCCGCGGCGGACATTGCGGCCATGGCCCCCGGAACCAACATCGGAGCGGCTCATCCCGTGACCACAGGCGGCAAGGACATGCCGTCCACCATGAGCGAGAAGGTTCTCAACGATATGTTGGCCTTTGCACGCAGCGTTGCGGCCCAGCGGGGCCGAAACGCCGACTGGCTCGAGGACGCGGTTCGAAAGAGCATTTCCGCCACGGCGGAAGAGGCCTACGCCAAGAACGTGATCGACCTGATTGCAGACGACCTTCCGACCCTCCTGGAAAGACTCGACGGCTGGGAGCTCAAGCACAAGGGCACCACCAAGACCCTGCATACCAGGGGCATCGAGGAGCGAACCATCCATCCCGGGTGGCAGCACAAGGTTCTTCGAGCCATCAGCAACCCTAATATCGCCTACATTCTGTTGATGATCGGATTGGCCGGCCTCTACTTCGAGCTCTCTCAGCCCGGAGTGGTCGTCCCCGGGGTCATCGGCGGGATTTCCCTCATTCTTGCCCTGTACGCCATGCAGACCCTTCCCGTGAATTATGCGGGCTTTCTATTCATTCTGCTGGCCGTTGTGTTTTTCCTCCTCGAGATCAAGATCGCATCGTACGGGCTTTTGAGCTTTGCCGGGGTCCTGTCCCTGGTGCTGGGTTCGCTCATGCTTTTTCGCGTCCCCGGCCATCCGACCCGCCTGGCCATGTCGGTGTTCATTCCCACCATTCTGACCGTGTCCGGGTTCTTCGTGACCGTGGCGGCCCTGGCCTTCCGGTCCCAGATCCGAAAGCCTCAGACGGGAGCCGAAGCCCTGGTGGGGCTCGTCGGGCTGGTGGAAAAGGCCCTTGCCCCCGAGGGAAAGGTTTTCGTGAGCGGGGAGCTCTGGAACGCCGAAGCCGACGAGAGCATCCCGGTGGGGGAAAAGGTAGTGGTGGTTTCCGTTGAGAATTTAAAGTTGAAAGTCCAAAAAATCGGTGGTAAAGAGGTTGTTAAATAGTTTCAACTTTTGTTTAGCCATTTCAAAACATGGCGGGCTTCAGGAGGATGGCGATGTCGTATGGGCTCATGGTGGTTGTGGTTTTCGTGGTACTGTTTCTTGCCAATGCCATCCGCATACTCAATGAATACGAACGCGCCGTGGTGTTTCGGCTGGGCAGAGTACTTCATTCCAAGGGCCCGGGTCTCATCATCCTGATTCCCCTGATCGACCGCATGCAGAAGGTGAGTTTGCGGCTCATGGCCACGGACGTTCCTTCTCAGGACGTCATCACCCGGGACAACGTCTCGGTGAAGGTGAGTGCGGTCATTTATTTTCGCGTCATCGACCCTGTAAAATCCATCATCTCCGTGGAAAATTTCCTGTATGCCACGAGTCAGCTGGCGCAAACCACCCTTCGAAGCGTCTGCGGTCAGGCCGAACTGGACGACCTCCTCTCCGAGCGGGACAAGATCAACGCGCATATCCAGGAAATTCTGGACAAGCACACGGAACCCTGGGGAATTAAGGTGACGGTGGTGGAGGTCAAGCAGATCGATCTCCCCATCGAAATGCAGCGAGCCATGGCCAAGCAGGCGGAAGCCGAAAGAGAGAGGCGAGCCAAGGTGATCGGTGCCGAGGGAGAATACCAGGCCGCAACCCGGTTGGCGGAAGCCGCCGAGATCATCCAACAGCATCCCGTTGCGGTTCAGCTCCGGTATCTTCAGACCTTGAGAGAGATCGCATCCGAAAACAATTCCACAACCCTTTTCCCGATTCCCATCGATCTCTTCAAGCCCTTCATCACCATGGCGGAGATGGTCCAACAGAAGCAGAATAAGGAGTTGGAGAATGGCTAAGACCAAGGCGAAGGAGGATAAGGAAAAGCCCCTGGACAAGATGACGGCCAAGGAACTTCGGGAGGCGGCCCTCAAGCTCGAGGGGATCGTCGGGGTTCACGCCATGAACAAAAACGAGCTCATTGCCGCCATCAAGGAAGTCAAGGGCATCGTGGACGTGAAAAGCGGCAAGAAGACCGCGGATGTGCGCGGCCTCAAAGTGAAGGTGCGGGAATTGAAGGAAAAGAGGGTCCGGGCCAAGGAAGAGGGGAACAAGCGGCTGGCGGATTCGTTGCGCAGGAAGATCAGCAACCTCAAGAAGAAGACCCGAAAGGCCGGTTGAACTCCCGGCGCAGGGTCTGATTCAATAGGACTCCGACGGGGACCCATTCCTCCTCCGTGCATCGCCGCGACGGGGCTGGGTGTTTCCCGAGAGCGGATTCATATAGCGCTAATGGATTTCATCGAGCTGAGCCCAAGGGCCATGACCTCCATCGGCGATCTACCGAGAACTCGAGGCAACGGGCAACGAAGAGTGGGACCTGCAGTAAGGAGGGTAAAAGGATGGAAGTCAAGAAGAGCGTGATTGCAGCAATTGCTTCGGCAGTAAACCTGTACCTCACATCCGAGCAGGAAGCGTTGATGGCGATGCAGCAAATGGCTCGAGCTGAACGGCCTCAAACCCTGACCGGTCTTTGGGCGATTGCAGGGCGCAAGCAGGCGATGGATATCCGGTGGACTTGGCAAATGCGGATATGCCGGTAGTAGACGCCACAGGAAGTTCTGGCGACAGCACCAGGGGACTTTCCATGATCTCGAGGCGATGATCGGCAGCGGTTGCGAAACAGGCAATGGGCAACCAGGTCCGAGAATGGATATCCTGAGGAGAGGCAGGACTGACAAACTTGCGAAATCTTCCAAAGGATGCGAAACCGAGTGCTGGAAACGTGGGCGGCTGAGGTTAACCTCTCAAGTGGAAAACGGAAAATAGGGAAAAAGGAGACTTAAGGATGGACAACAAAGAGTATCGTCACGGCACGTCATTGATTGCAAAGCTAATTGATGATCCTCCCGCGCAAGTGGACAATCCCATCAAGATTGGAGACCTGACATTCCGTGATGGACATCAATCGCTTTTCGCCACGCGTGGCAGAACGGAAGACCTTCTTCCTATCGCCGAGAAAATGAATACGGTGGGATATTGGTCCATGGAGGTCTGGGGGGGGGCGACCTTTGACACCATGCATCGATTCCTCAACGAAGACCCATGGGAACGAATTCGACAGCTGAAGAAGTATCTCACCAAGACCCCCATGATGATGCTGCTTCGGGGACAGAACCTGGTCGGTTACCGCAACTATGCCGACGACTTCGCCGAGGCCTTCACCGAGAGAGCGGCCATCAACGGAATCGATATTTTCCGAACTTTCGACGCATTGAACGACTTCCGGAATTTCGAGACGGTCATCAAGCCCATCAAGAAGCTCAAGAAGCATTTTCAGGGAACCATCTGCTACTCCCTGACCGAACGCCGCATGGGCGGTCCCGTGTACAACCTGGACTATTACGTCAAGAAGGCCAAGCAACTGGAAGACATGGGATCGGACACCATCTGCATCAAAGACATGGCCGGTCTCATCGCTCCCTACGATGCATACTATCTCGTCAAGGCCCTCAAAGAAAACGTCAAGGTTCCCATTCATCTCCACAGCCATTTCACCTCGGGCATGGCGGACCTGGCCCTCCTTAAGGCCATCGAGGCGGGGGTGGACATTGTGGACACCTGCCTGTCCCCCTGGGCTTACCGCAGTTCGCACCCGGCCATCGAGCCCCTGGTGGTGGCGTTGCGCGGCACCAACCGCGATACGGGCTTCGATCTTCACCTGCTGGCCGAGTGCAGTGCCCATTTCGAGAAGGTCTCTCCCAAGTATCGTCATCTCCTCGACGACCGTATGTCCATCATCGACATCAACGTGCTGCTCCACCAGACCCCGGGCGGCATGCTCTCCAACCTCATCAACCAGTTGCGGGAAATGGGCGCCTCCGACCGGCTGAACGACGTGTTCGAGGCCCTGCCCCAGGTCCGCAAAGAAATGGGCCAGGTTCCCCTGGTGACCCCCACCAGCCAGATCGTGGGGATCCAGGCGGTGAACAACGTATTGTTCGATACTCCCCAGGAACGCTACAAGATGATCTCCGCCCAGTCCAAAGACCTGTTCTACGGACTGTACGGCGAGACCCCGGCGCCTCTGGATCCGGTAATTCAGAAAAAGGCCCTCAAGGGGTACTCGCGGGGCGAGGAGCCCATTACCTGCCGTCCCGCCGAGATCCTCGAGCCCGAGATGCCCAAGAACTACGAAGACACCAAGGGTTTGGCCAAGGACATCGACGATGTCATCATCTACGGCATGTACCCCATGACCGGCATGCGGTTCCTCAAGTGGAAATACGGCAAGGAACCCATCCCGGCCGAGGTCATGCCCAAGACCTTGGAAGATTGCCAGCGTGAAGCGGAACTCATCAAGAAGGCCCTCAAGGGCGAGCTTGTCGAGAAGCCCAAGAAGGAAGCTCCCGAGAAGGGTGCGGACATGAGGATCTTCAGCGTATTCGTGGACGGCGAGTATTTCCAGGTGGAAGTGGAGCAAACGGGCGGCCCCACGGCAGCCATTACCTCCATTGCCCCCATGGCGGCCCCGGCGGCAGCTCCCCGACCCGCCCCGGTGGCCGTGGCCAAACCTGCGGCGGCAGCCCCGGCGGCGGCTCCGGCAGCGGCAGCGGCTCCGGCAGTGGCGGTTGCGGGCGGCACCAAACTCGAATCCCCCATGCCCGGCATGGTCATTCGGTTTGAAGTCAACGAAGGGGACGCCATCAAGGAAGGCGACACCATCATGATCCTCGAAGCCATGAAAATGGAAAACTCCATCCCCAGCCCTGCCACGGGAACTGTCAAGCAGATCATGGCCAAGGCGGAGATCTG
>JARKQW010000207.1 GCA_029974695.1 Syntrophobacteraceae bacterium
TTGCCTTCAAGGACGCCGACTACGCTCTGCTGGTCGGCGCCAGGCCCCGGGGCCCCGGCATGGAACGTAAAGACCTGCTCATGGAAAACGCCAAGATCTTCATCGAGCAGGGCAAGGCCATGAACGAAGTAGCTTCCCGGAACCTCAAGGTCCTGGTGGTGGGCAATCCCGCCAACACCAATGCCTGGATCGCCATGAAATCCGCCCCGGATCTGCCCAAGGGCAATTTCACGGCCATGCTGCGCCTGGACCACAACCGCGCCAAGTCCATGCTCGCCGCCAAGACCGGCAAGCCGGTGGATTCCGTCGAGAAGATGATCGTATGGGGGAATCATTCGCCCACCATGTATCCGGACATTCGTTTCTGCACGGTGGATGGGCAGCCTGCAACCAAGCTGGTGGATGAGAACTGGTACAAGACCGACTACATCCCCACGGTGGGCAAGCGCGGGGCCGCCATCATCGCGGCCAGAGGGCTGTCCTCCGCCGCCTCGGCCGCCAACGCCGCCATCGATCACATGCACGATTGGGCGCTGGGCTCCAACGGCAAATGGGTGACCATGGGCCTTCCTTCGGACGGCTCCTACGGGATTCCCGAGGACGTCATGTACGGGGTCCCGGTCATTTGCACCCCCGGCAAGTATGAGCGGGTGACGGGCCTCGAAATCGATGCGTTCTCGCGGGAGAAGATGGACCTCACTCTCAAGGAACTTCTCGAAGAACAGGCCGGAGTAAAAGACATGCTGTAGGGCGGCAGGCCTCCCTGACGGGGGGCCGCCCTCCTCAAAAAGACAAAGGAAGGGACTGTGGATCGAGTCCCTTCCTTTTTTTCGGTTCGCGCTTTCGCCGAGGCGGTTTCCCGGCGGGTCTCACGTCCCCGTTGCCCGGGGACGACCCCGGGTTTCCGGTACCTCCGCTCTCGAGAGAAAGCGAAGAGAGACCCACGCCCCTTGAAAGGGGTGGACACCCTTTCCCCGCGAGGGACCTGGGAAGGTCCCCGGGCCCTTGGATCATGCCCCGCCGGGGTTGAACTTCAACGCAAAGTCCTTGATGTTTCGCTCATCCAATTGCAGAATTGCGGCCTGAAAGGCCTGGATCCGGTCGCAATCCCTGCTGCATTCTTCCTTATTCTGATGGATGTTTTCACAGCTACGACAAGGACTCTCCATCGTTCTCGCTCCAGACACCGGCATCGCTCGACCTCCGCTCCATCAGCCCCCAACATCGAAAAAGTCCCAGTCCCTGTTGGCTTCCCATATTGAAGGACGGGAATTGGGGTGTCAAGATTCTTTTGGACAGGGAGTCTTCGAGGGAGAGGGGCCCTTTCAATGGTCCCGGCCCACCGCCCTTTCCTTCTCGAGGAGGGCCTCCTTCTTGACGACGGCTTCCTTCTTCAGGCGATTCACCGTCTTTTCGAGAACCGGGAACACGTTTTCCCGTATGTCCCCGGCCACCGCCACCAGCAGGACATCTTCCCCCACCTCCCGACGACCGGTGAAGAGAACCGCCTCCACATGGGAGATTCCCGGCTCCCTTCGGCCCTCTTCCAGCACCTGATTCCAGGCGGCGGAATCCACGCCGATCTCCAGGTATTCGGCGGGTTCTCCTTTCCGGCTGGTGGCTCGAACCACTCCGTTGTGACACACGATCATCCCGACTTTTGCCGGATCCATCTCCGCCTTGATCTTGTCTACCAGGTCCTGAAGCCTGATCATGGCTGCATTTCTCCTTTTTCTCGGCCCGGGGCAAAGGCATGCACGGGAAGAGGACCCCGGTCGGTCCGGGTTCGGTCCCCGCACCCATATTCGGCATTGCCGACGACGACCTGCGGTCGGCAGTGCGGATTCTAGCACAGCGCCGAGACGGATGGGTATGGGTTTCCAGATCGGAAGTCGGACCCCTTTTTCTACGGTGCGATCTTCGGGTATCCTCTCCGTTGCACGAGCGCTAATTCCCGTTGATTCCAGTTGATTCTTGAAGCCCTTGCTGCTATAGATATCAATCAAAAGTTTTTTGATATTGTGGAACCTTACATCTTCTACTTTTCTGAACTGGGCTGAGTTGAGGTAGATTTCGTGCCTATGGGATTGAACCCTTCTCGGCCTGCGCTGGCCTTCCGCAAGGACCCGGCCATGGGGGGGATGGGACCGCCAAGGCAAAGGGGGACGAAGGAAGGGGAAGGCCTTTGGGAAGCCGGCAAGAGGATAACGGCGAGTGGTAACCTGTGGAAATCGCGTTGAGGAGGGTAAGCATGTTTGACCAAAAGACACTAGAGAAGATCAAAGCCGGGAAAGACAAGTGGGAAGAGGGACCTGTCAAGAAAACCACCACCAAATCGCCGGAGAGACACCCGGTCTTCACGACCATTTCCGGTACGCCGGTGGAGAGACTCTACACCCCCAACGACATTGCGGGAATGGACTATGAACGGGACCTGGGTTTCCCCGGGCAATTCCCGTACACCCGCGGGGTTCAGCCGACCATGTACCGGGGCCGTTTTTGGACCATGCGCCAATACGCGGGCTTCGGAAGCGCCAAGGACACCAACGAGCGGTACCGCTATCTGCTCCAGCAGGGTCAGACAGGCCTCAGCGTAGCCTTCCACCTGCCGACCCAGGCCGGATACGACAGCGACCATCCCCTCTCCATGGGGGAAGTGGGAAAGGTGGGCGTGGCCATCGACTCCATCGAAGACATGAAGGTGCTCTTCAACGGGATTCCGTTGGACAAGGTTTCCACCTCCATGACCATCAATGCGGCCGCCACGGTGCTTTTGGGCATGTACCTGGCCATCGCCGAAGAGCAGGGAGTCACCTGGGACAAGGTCTCCGGCACGGTGCAGAACGACGTGTTGAAGGAGATCATCTGCCGGGGCCAGTACATTTATCCTCCCAAGCCCACCATGAGACTGACGGTGGATTTGATCGAATTCTGCCAGAAGAACGTTCCCAAGTGGAACACCATCAGCATCAGCGGGTACCATATCCGTGAGTCCGGTTCCACAGCCGCCCAGGAAATGGCCTTCACCATCGCCGACGGCATTGCCTATGCCCAGGCCTGCGTGGACAGGGGCCTGGATGTGGATTCCTTCGGACCGCGCTTGAGCTTCTTCTTCAACGCCTTCACCAACGTGTTGGAAGAAGTCGCCAAGTTCCGTGCCGCCCGACGGTACTGGGCGAAAGTCATGAGAGACCGGTTCGGTGCCAAGGATCCCCGGTCCATGATGCTTCGCTACCACGTGCAGACGGGCGGAGTCACCCTCACGGCCCAGCAGCCCCTCAACAACATCGTCCGGGTGGCTCTCCAGACCTACGCCACTGCCCTGGGCGGCGCCCAGTCCCTCCATACGAACTCTTACGACGAGGCTCTTTGCCTGCCGACCCAACAGGCCGTGACGGTAGCCCTGCGCACCCAGCAGATCGTGGCCGAGGAAAGCGGCGCCACCGACACCGTCGATCCCCTCGCCGGCTGCTACTATGTGGAGGCCATGACCGACAAGATCGAAGCCGAGATCGATGAGTACATCAAGAAGATCGACGCCATGGGCGGCACCCTGGTGGCCATCGAGCAGGGCTTCATTCAGAAGGAGATCCAGAACAGTGCGTACCGGTTCCAGAAGGAGATCGAATCCGGGGAACGTGCGTACGTGGGCATCAACAAATACATCATGGATGAACCACCTCCAACGGATCTTCTGAAAGTCGATATGAAGGTCGGAGAAGTCGAAGCGGCAAAACTCAAGAAGCTTCGGGCCGAGAGAGACCAGGCGGCCTGGAAGAACGCTCTGGACAAGCTGCGGGAAGTCTCCAAGACCAACGAGAACGTCATGCCGACGGTCATCGAGGCCGTGAAAGCCAAAGCCACGGTCGGCGAGATCTGTGACGTCTGGCGGGAAGTCTTCGGTGAATATCGACCTAAGGAATTCGTGTAGACGATCGGAAGATGACATAACAGTCTCAAGTGGAGGAGAAATTCATGACACGCGAAAAGAAGATCAAGATCATCGTAGCAAAACCCGGTCTGGACGGTCATGATCGCGGCGCCAAGCTGTTGGCCAGAATATTTGCCGAGGCGGGAATGGAAGTGGTGTATACGGGATTGCGCCAAACGCCTGAAATGATCGTCAGCACCGCCATCCAGGAAGACGCCGACGTGGTCGGTCTCAGCAGCCTTTCGGGGGTCCACAACTACTTCTTCCCCAAAGTGGTGGAACTCCTTAAGGAAAAAGGCCTCAACGACGTGCTCGTGGTGGGCGGAGGTATCATTCCGCTGGAAGACTACGACTTCCTGAAACAATCCGGCGTCGCAGCCGTTTTCGGACCCGGGACCCCCACGACCCAGATCGTGGATTTCATCCAAGGCAACGTCCGTCAAAAGTAAGGACCCAACGGGGTGAGAGGGGGTTCCGTTTCCGGGCCCCCTTCTTTCCACCCCGAAGAAACGCTCTACGCGGCCCATCATCCCCCTCTACTCCATGACGAAGGTCCCGAAGCGACGCGGCCCCAACAAGCATTGGCAGCGAAAGGAACAGCAGGTTCATGTCCAACAATCACGTACAGCGAGTCCTGGAAGGTTCTGATCTGGCGATCGCTCGTTTGATCACCTGGCTCGAGGACGAAGACGAGCGAGCACTCTCGATCATGGAAGAGATCTATGCCCGAACGGGGCGAGCCTACGTCATCGGGATCACCGGTGCTCCGGGGGGAGGAAAATCCACCCTCACGGACAAGCTCACCCGAGCCCTGCGAAGGAGAGGCCAGACCGTGGGAATCGTGGCCGTAGATCCTTCCAGTCCCTTCACCGGGGGTGCGCTCCTGGGAGATCGGGTCCGCATGAGCGAGCACAACACCGATCCGGGGGTCTATATCCGAAGCATGGCCACTCGGGGGTTTCTGGGCGGGATGGCCAGGGCCACCGGGGATGTGGTCAAGGTACTGGATGCCTCCGGCAAGGACGTGATCATTATCGAGACCGTGGGAGTCGGGCAGGACGAAATCGACGTCATCGGTATTGCGGACACCACGTGTCTCATCCTTGTGCCCGGCCTTGGAGATGCCATCCAGAGCATGAAGGCGGGGGTGATGGAGATCGCCGACATTTATGTGGTCAACAAGGCCGACCACCCGGGGGCGGACCAGTTGTGCGTCGAGGTTTCCGTGCGTGTCGAGCAGGACCTTCACATCAAACCCACGGGATGGTCCCCGTGCGTGGTCAGAACCGTCGCGGTGGAAGACCAGGGGGTGGATCTCTTGGTGGAGGCCATCGACCGGCACCGCCGGTACCTGGAAGAAAGCGGCCAATATCTTGAAAAACGCAGGGAGCGCACTCGTCAGGAGACGCTCCGAATGGTTCACAACGAACTGTTTCGCATCGTTCGACAGCGTCTGCAGGACAGCGGGCGACTGGATCGGCTCGTACAAGAGATCTTGGACCACAAGCGGGACCCCTACAGCACCATGCGCGAGATCGTGAACAAGTGGCTGTCTTTTCCCCAAAACCAAAAGGAGGCGTTATGAAGATACTGAAGGTGGACCACATCGGCATCGCGGTAACCAGCATCGAGGATGCGAAGAAGCTCTATACGGATACCCTGGGCCTGCCGCATCTGGGCAGCGAAACCGTGGCGGAACAAAAGGTGACCACTGCTTTCTTTCCGGTGGGCGATACGGAAGTCGAACTGCTGGAATCCACAGCTCCGGACGGCCCCATCGCCAAGTTCATCGAGGGCAACAAGGGCCGCGGCGGGGTACAGCACATCGCTTTCCGTGTAGAGAACATTGAAGAAGCCCTGGCGGAACTGAAAGCCAAGGGAGTCGCTCTGATCGACCAAACCCCGAGAATGGGAGCGGGCGGAGCCAAGATCGCCTTCCTGCATCCCAAGGCAACCTTCGGCGTCCTAGTAGAACTTTCGGAAAGAAAGGACTAGCACCCGGCCGGTTTCCTCGGACCGGCAAGGGCACGGCATTCCGTGCCCTTTTTTGTTGATAAGGCTTTTGCTCTCCCAACCGCTCCAGGCAACTCGAGGCGAGGGAGTCGGCTTTTTCAAGACTCGCCCACCGTGAACGCCCTCTCATTCCTGCAGCCTTCCTATGGAAGAAAGCCTCTCCCACCCACACGGATATTTCTGGTGCAATCGCTCCCGTCACGGTAAAATTTTACTGATTCTCCGCAGAGCAGCTCCCCCGGGAGGGGGAGCGTGGCTGCGGCAACGGTGAGAGGTCAGGTCCCGGAAGAGTGGGGGAAGACCGCTCCTCACGATGTTCGGAAACCCCGCTCCGGGACGGCTTTCCTTGGGAGCGGCTGGACGTCTTTTTCCGGTGGGGCCGACGGATTCCCGATACCGGGTCCGCTGCATGCGCGGGGCCCTCGTAAGGACCTGCCCCGTCGGGGTGATAAGGGCAGCTGAGATGGAATGGGAACGGCTCCTTTTCCGAACCCTTGCAGACGCTTCTCCGCAACCCCTGGTGGTCACGGACCCGGAGAGAAGCCGCTTCTATTACGTCAACCCGGCCTGGGAATTGCGATTTGGATGGAAAAGGGAAGAAGTCGGCACCCTGAATCTTCCGGACTGTTACCCTCGAGGGTCCGCCCGGATCCTGGCCGAGATTGCCGCCTCCGTCTCCTCCCCGTCGGCGGCGAATCGGTGGGAAGGTGTCCTCGAGGTCCTGGATGTTCAAGGTCAAAGCCACTTCCTACGGACCCGGGTCCGGGCCCTTCGCAAACCCCGTGGAAAGAAAATCCTTGCCTGGGTGTTGATTCACGACGAGCACGAGGAGTTTCCCCGGGACAAGTCCCCCTCCCAAAAGGAAGAACCATACCGGCAAGTGGTGGAATCCCAGGATGAACTCATCTGTCGTTTCCTGCCCGACGGAACCATCACCTTTTTCAACGGGGCTTTTGGGAGCCATTTCGGCCTACGCCCCGGAGAACGGACCGCAGCAAACCTCTTCTCCCTTGTGCCCGCGGAGGAACATCAGAGGCTTCGCGCCTTCCTGAATTCCCCCTCACCGGATTTTCCCTCCTTCACCCGGGAATACAGAATACCTCAACCCGGTGGAGGATTTCGCTGGCTTCAATGGACGGACCGGGCGATCTTTGATGCCAAGGGTCGGATTTGCGGGTTTCAGTCCGTAGGCAGAGACATTACGGAACAGAGAATCACCGAAGAGGTCCTCCGCGAGGCTCGCCGGGAGCTTCTATTGGCGGTTCGGGAACGAACCCGGCAACTCGAAGAGGCCAACACGGCCCTGAAGGTGCTGCTGAACAAACGGGACGAAGACGAAATCCAACTGCGTGAAAGCATTCTTTCCAACATCCGCAAACTGGTCCTCCCGAACCTGGAAAGGCTCATGCTCACTCGCCTGGACGAGAAGCAGACCGCCTACCTGCACCTCATCCGGTCAAACCTCGAGGAGGTGTCGTCCCCTTTTCTGAGAGGCCTCTCCCTGAGTTTTCCCCACCTGAGCCCAATGGAAACCCAGGTTGCCGCCCTCATCGCCGACGGCAGGCAAAACAAGGAAATTGCTTCCCTGCTGGGCATATCCCTCAACACCGTCCTGACTCACCGGTATCATCTGCGCGAGAAATTGGGCCTCAAGAAGGCCAAAGTCAACCTGCAGTCCTTCCTCAAAACCCGCCGGTTTTAGTGACTCGTCATCACTAGTTTATCCCCACTCTTTCAATTGAAGACAACCCAATCCCTTGACGAATGAAGAAGTAAGACCGTCTCGGACCGGAACCGCCGGGAGGCGTTCCGAAGGGGGGTTGTCGAAAAGAGGAAGCCGACCCGGGAGATCGCAAGGGTGCTCCCGTTGAGTGATCGGAGAGTCGAGTGATCGGAAAGAGAGCTCTTGCTCACGTCTCAGAGGCATCCAACCGGCTCCCTTCCCTTGCGTCGCCGGGGTTGGGCGGGAAGAGTGGAACCGGGGGCTTTGAGATCGTTGGACCAAAGGACGGAGCACATGGCGGGAAATACTGTGGTTGATCTTTCTTAACCATTCTCTCCCGGCGCTGAAAAGAAGCGGGGAGGGAAGAGAGCCGACCGATTCGGCAGACTGGAACGGGGGGAACATGAAGAAGTCATCGTTAGCGGCACGTTTGGTCATGGGTGGAGTGATTGCGGTCTTGATGCCCCTGATCGTCATTGGTGTCTTTACCATTCACAAGGCCACCAATTCTCTCACATCGGTGTCCAAGGAGGAGGCGGCGGGCATTGCCCACAAGTTGGCGCAGACGTGCGAGGTGGCGCTCCGGAACGAACTGAAAGTCGTCAAGACACTGGCCCTGGAACGAGGCACCATCGAGGCCCTTCCGCAACTGGGGAAAAACCAGGGGGCCGATGCGGCCGCCTATTCGGAAAAGCTGGCCCGCTACCTTGCCGATGTGATGAAATCGGCGGGAAGCGATTACGAGAGCGTCCTCATCAGCAATGCAGAAGGGCTCGTGGTGGCCGACGGCACCAACGGGGAGTACAAGAACATCAGCATGGCGGACCGGGACTATTTCAAGGTCTCTAAAGAAGGGAAGGCCAACATCGGTACCGTGGTGAAATCCAAGAAAACGGGAAAGCCCATAGTCCCGGTGGCGGCCCCGATTTTGGGGCCAAACGGGCAGTTCCTCGGAACCATGGCCGTTTTGCTCAAGATCGATTACCTGGTCGAGGAAATTGCGGGGACGAAGACCGGGAAGACCGGCTACGCCTTCATGACGGACAAGACCGGTCTGATCATCGCACACCCCAGAAAAGAGCTCATCCTGGAACTCAATCTCACCACCCTCAAGGGAATGGAAAGAATCGTGTCGGAGATGATGGGAAAGAAGTCCGGGGTGGAAGACTATGTTTTCGAGGGGATTAAGAAGATCGCCGGATATGCTCCCGTGGAGCTTACCGGCTGGAGCGTCGCCCTCACTCAGCCCGAGGACGAATTCCTCGAGGGCGTATACGCCATGCGAAACGGCACCATCCTGGTGGCCGGCATCTTTCTGGCCCTGACCATCATTGCCGGTCTCTATTTCGCCAGGAGGATTTCCGTGCCCATCATGAGGGTGGTGGAGGGTCTCAATGAAGGGGCGGACCAGGTGGCGGCCGCCTCCGCCCAGGTTTCCTCGAGCAGCCAATCCCTGGCCGAGGGAGCCTCCGAACAGGCGGCCTCCCTGGAGGAGACCTCCTCCTCCCTCGAGGAAATGGCCTCCATGACCAAGCAGAACGCCGATCATGCCAACCAGGCAAACGCTCTCATGATGGAGATCCGCAGGGTGGTGGACGGCTCCAACTCGGCCATGCGCGACCTCACCACCTCCATGGGCGAGATTTCCAAGTCCAGCGAGGAGACTTCCAAGATCATCAAGACCATTGACGAAATCGCCTTCCAGACCAACCTGCTGGCTCTCAACGCCGCCGTGGAGGCGGCCCGGGCCGGGGAGGCCGGGGCGGGCTTTGCGGTCGTGGCGGATGAAGTGCGTAACCTGGCCATCCGGGCCGCCGAAGCCGCCAAGAATACCGCCTCCCTCATCGAAGGGACCGTGAAACGGATCAAGGACGGGACGGAACTCGTCACCAAGACGGGGGACGCCTTCCAGTTGGTGTCCACCAGCACGGGAAAAATGGGAGAACTGGTCGGAGAGATTGCCGCCGCCTCCAACGAACAGGCCCAGGGAATCGACCAGATCAACAAGGCCGTCTCGGAGATGGATTCGGTGGTCCAGCAAAATGCCGCCAGCGCCGAGGAATCCGCCTCGGCTTCCGAGGAGTTGAACGCCCAGGCGGAACAGATGAAAGGTTACGTAAAGGATCTGGTGGCGGTGGTGGGGGGAAATCAGAACGGCCGGCAGCGGAAAGGGTGGAATCGGTTTCGCAGCAAGGCCACAACCGAGACGACGGTAGACACGAAACCGGCCTCGGCCATTCACCCCCCCAAGAGAACCGGGAACGGAAAGGTCCTCATTCGCGGGGACGGGCACGCCGTGACGGCCCAGCGGCCGAAGGTCTCAGGGAGCCGTTCAGATCCCAAGTCGGCCCAGGTGACTCCCAGTCAGATCCTGCCGTTGGATGCGGATGATTTCGACCAATTCTAACCCCCGCGCCCCGGGTCCCTGACGGGCCGCGGGACCCCTCGCCGCCGTTTCCATACCCTGCCCTCGGGATGGCGGCGAGGGGTTCTCCACGAGAAGGTCCCCGAGGTTCCTGCAAACCCCAACCCCATCAGCCCTGCCGGATCAACCCGACCAGCATTCGAGTTCCCACCGCCAGCAGCAGAACGGCAAAGAGCCGCTTCAGCTTATCCACGGGAAGACTGTGGGCCATCCGGACACCCAGTGGCGCAGTCAGGACGCTGGCGCACACGATTCCCACCAGGGCGGGCAAATACAGGAAACCAAACGAATGGCCGGGCAGGCCCGTCACCTGCAGCCCGTTGAATATGTAGCCCAGGGTCCCCGCAACCGCGATGGGGAAGCCGATGGCCGCCGACGTCCCCACAGCCCGGTGCACCGTGATGTTACACCAAACCATGAAGGGGACCGACAAGGTCCCTCCCCCGATTCCCACCAGGCTGGACACCACCCCGATGATGCCTCCAACCCCGAACCTGGCCGCCTGTCCCGGGAGTTCCCGGGACGGCTTGGGCTTCTTGTTGGTGAGCAGCTGGATTGCCACGTAATAGACGAAAACCACGAAGGAGCCCTTGAGATAGTCGGTGGTCATGTGGGAGGCAACACAGGTTCCCAGGAAGGTCCCCAGCAGGATCCCCGGAACGATGCGCCGCACGACGCCCCACTGGACCGCGCCCCGTTTGTGATGAGCCCAGAAGCTCGATATCGAAGTGAAGATGATGGTGGCCATGGAAGTCCCCAAGGCCAGGTGCATGATGAAATCCTGAGGAATCCCCTGCCAGGTGAGACTGAACACCAACATGGGCACGATCACCAGTCCCCCGCCGATTCCCAACAGTCCCGCCAACACTCCCGCCACCGCTCCCAGTCCCAAATAGATCGCCAGAATGAGAATCATGTCCAACTCCCCTTGTTCCTCCAAGGAATCCCTTCCAACGCCTCCAAGACCCACGGTCTGCCGGAACGGGAAAGATCCGTACCGTCCGTCTTTGCGGTTTTCACACCCAACCTCCCTCGGGTAGAGAGAGGCTCACAGGCTCGATGGTCCCGTCGTCGCCGAACAGGACGCGGTCGACGGCCAAAAGGTGTTCTCTCATGGCTTCGAAGGCACCCTTGGGGTCCTTCTTTTCCAGGGCGTCGATGATCCTGAGGTGCCCCACCACGGAACTCCGCTTCCTGGAGTCGCTGCGAAGGATCTCGGCGCGGCTTTCGTTCAATGCATCCCCCATCTTTTCATAGACCTCCCGGACCACACGATTCCTGCATGCCTTTACCAGTTGCCCGTGAAACGCCGCATCCAGGTCTGCATCCGGCTCCTCGGCCAGGACCCGCCGGTCCTGGTCGCAGACGAGGACTTTCAGCCGATCCAGTTCTTCCGGGGTGATGCGCGCGGCGGCCAGGTACGCTACCTGGGGTTCCAGGAGCAGCCGGAACTCGATGACGTCTTTCAGAAGGTCCTTTCGACGGACCGTCAGGGCCAGGGTGTCCACCCGGATCAAGCGATCCGGGAGAGATACGTAGGTCCCGTCTCCCAGGCGGCTCTCGAGGATGTTTTTTTCCGCCAGGGTCTGGATGGCTTGTCGAACGCAGTTTCGGGAGACCCCGAAGGTCCGGGCCAGGGTCCTTTCCGCGGGCAGTTTGTCCCCTACGTGGAGCTGTCCCTTTCGGATCATGCCGCGGATTTCCTCGACAATATCGTAGTAGAGATACTTGCGGGCAGTGGGACCGGTTTTTCTTGCCGACATCGACCTTGCTTCCTTTTCGTGCCTACTCGTGCTCCCGCCCTGGACAAACGGTGGTCCATCCAAAAAGGTTAATAACGCATTTTGGTACTACCAATAACCCATTCCAGGCGCTGGGACAACCGATTTTGCTAGGGCCGCCGCATTTTTCGGAAAACGGGCGCAAGCCCCCCGACTCCGGCCCGTCGACCGGGACCGGTGCTCTGTGGGCAGGTCGGTGGAACCATTCTTTGGAAGGAGCCCCGGGCAGGACCCGAGGGTCAACGAGAATCGGGCCTGGGATCAGGCAGGGTTTGATGATAGACTGTTTGAAAGCTCGAGGACGCTTGGGGCTTTCCCCCTGCCCTGCCGGCCCGAAAACCCCGGCCGTACATTGCAAAGCCGTCGGTCGAGGGGGAGAAGCCTGAGTCGGCGTCGTGGGATGCTGTAAGGGCTCTTGTCGACGTGCGTTCTTCACGGGATTGGCGGGGCGGGGAGCCTCGCTTCACGGAATCCGGCGGCCGGGTAGACCCAAGAGGAGGTTTCTTGAGATCGGCAGAAGGAAGCGGCGGGTCTGTGCGCGGCCGCAGGCATCGGACGGATCGCCGTGCAGGCCCAAGGGGAGGCCCCATCGAGACCGACCGCGGATTCGGATTGCGGACGTCCGGCCGTCCCCCGGGGTACCGACTACGAAGCACCGCAAATTTTCGCACAGGGCCTTGCCCGATTCAGAGAGGTTTGCAGGGGTCCATATGAAAGTTACGAAAGAAATCTTTCAGGTTGGCGGAGACCGGTTCAGTTCCCCCGAGGACGCTGCGGTTTATCTCCTTTGCTTCGCCGGGCATGCCGCCCTCATCGATGCGGGATGTGGGTACGCCCAGAAGAGGATCCTCTCCAATATCGAACGGTGCGGCGTTCCCCTATCCGCCGTGGAAGCCATTCTCCTCACTCACTGTCACTTCGACCATGCGGGGGGCGCCCAATCCCTGAAGAAAGCCCTCGGCTGCAGCCTGGTGGCCCACGAGCTCGACTCTCCGTACCTGGAGAATGGGGACGATGAGGTGACCGCCGCCGCCTGGTACGGCTCGGCCATGATGCCCGTGACTCCGGACAGGAAGCTCCAGGGTCCTCGTCAGACCCTGTCTCTGGGACCGAGGACCCTGGAGGCGATTCACATTCCCGGCCATTCTCCGGGATCCACGGCCTACCTGGCGGAATCCGAGGGTTTGCGGGTACTCTTCGGGCAGGACGTTCATGGTCCCATTCACCCCAGCCTCCGGTCCAATCTCCGGGACTATTGGAACTCCCTGGAACTGCTGCTTACCCTGGAGGCGGACGTCCTCTGCGAAGGCCACTACGGGGTCTATCGGGGAAAGAAAGCGGTGGCGGATTTTATTGCGGGGTTTTTGACCGGCGGCCGTTCCCGCTGAAGCCTCCTTACGGGACCGGCCGACGGCCCCATTCTTCCGGATTCCTACTTTTCTTTCTCAACAGGGTAATCGGCTTCCATCCAGGCTTTGACTCCCCCGGGATGACGGTAGACGTTGACATATCCCAACTTCTTTGCCCACAGAGCGCCGTTATGGCTGCGGGTGCACTTGGTGAATCCGCAGTAGAAGACCAGTAGCCGGTTCTTGTCGGGGCCCAGGAGCTTCTCGAAGTCCGCCTTCATCTTGTCGTCCATTTGATTGAGGTCTTCGATGGGGAACAAGAACTGCACGGCACCGGGTATGTGGTTCTTTTTATAGCTTTCCTCGAAGGGCATCGTGTCCACGATGAGCATGGGCTTTTTCTGGTCAATCCATCCTTTGAGCTCTTCCGTGGTGACCAGCTTGTACCCGCCTTTGGCTACGTCCGAATAGAACTTGACCGCAAGCTTCTCCGTATCCAATTCCTTCGTTCCCCACTCCAGGGCATGGGTCATCGTGGGAAGGAGAAAGCTCATGAGACAAAGGATCGACCAGAACCCCAACCATTTTCCGCGCATCATCCTCACAACTCCTTTCCATCGTCACGGTCGAAAATCACACCAAAGAAACTGCCGGTCTATGCAGGCGGGCCCGTCGCCGGCGCCAATAGAAAAGGTAGGCCGTGCACCCCAGGAGCCCCACGTCCCTAAGGAAGGCGGCTCTCAGGCGCCCCTGGGCCTGCAACTCGTCCGGGGAAAAGCATCCGCAATCCACGTCCAGCTGGTTTAGGATTCCGAATCCCAAGACCCCCAGGAACAAGACAAGCATTCCGAAAACGGCGGGAAGGCTTCCTCTTACATCGAACAGCAGACCTACCCCCGCAAGGACCTCCAGCACGGGAAGGCCGACGGCCACCAAGACCAGCCATTCATCCGGGACCAAGCCGTATCCCGAAATTACCCGGGCAAAGGCCCGGGGACCCAGGAGCTTCACGGCCCCGGCATACAGGAAAAGGATCGCCAACCCGGAGCGGACCCCTCGGTAAATCCACGGCCAATCCAGAAACACCCTGCGCAACCCCTCCGTCATGAACCCTTCCCTGCCGGTGTCCGGTTCAGAAAAGCACGCGTCCCGTCGGTTCCATTTTCATCTGTCCCAGGAGCTGCCAACGGCTCCCATCGGCGATCCAATTGAGCCGCCGCCCTCGAGGGGGCCGATCCCCGTTCCCGGCGATCCGCGGCACATCCTCGTTACCCCCTCGAATCGTAGAAAAGCCCGATCAAGTCAAATCGTTTGTTTCGATGCATTCCCACTCATTTCATTGGACGGTTCGATGAGAGAGGTCCGGGCTTGACTTTGGAGCGGCAAATAAACTCGGAAGGAACGAAAGGAAGCCGTTGAGGGAGGGGCAGGCATCGAACCCGATGCCCGTTGAGGCAAGACCTGCGATCCGGGTTTCCGAACGGCGCCCGGTCAGTCCCCGATGGTCTCCAGGAGCTTGCGCTTTAAGCCGAGGAACTCGGCGGTTTCGGGTTTCCTGGGCCGGGGAAGGGCCACCGGGATTTCTTCCCGGATCCGTCCCGGGCTTTTGTCCATGACCAGAACCCGATCCGCCAGGAGCAGGGCTTCCTCGATGTCGTGGGTGACAAAGAGAACGGTGTGGCCGGTCTGCTCCCACAAGGCGATGAGCAGCTCCTGCATTTCCCGCCGGGTCTGGGAATCGAGGGAGGCAAACGGTTCGTCCATGAGGAGGACTTCCGGGTGCAGGACCAGGACCCGGGCGAGGGCGACCCGCTGTTTCATTCCCCCGGAGATCTCCCGGGGAAGGTAATCCTTGAAACGGGCCAGCCCCACGGACTCGATCAATCGGTCCACATCGGGGAGCCCCCTGGGCCCGTCCTTCTTTCGATACCTGAGTCCGAACGTCACGTTTTCCTTCACGGTCAGCCACGGGAAGAGGGCATCTTCCTGGAATACGACGCATCGGTCCGAACCGGGACCCCGGACATCCCTCCCGTTGATGAGCACTCGGCCGGACGATGGGGACAGAAATCCCGCCACGACCTTGAGCAGGGTGGTCTTGCCGCACCCACTCCGTCCCAGGATGCAGACGAACTCTCCCGTGGAAATCCGGAAACGAACCCCCTCGAGGACCTGCAGAGATCCGCCGTTGACCCGAAAGGTCCTGCCCAGGGCGATCCCTTCCAGGTGAAAGGGGCGGCCCTCTTCCGGCTTCTCTTGCGGCACGGATTCCGACGGGTTCATGAAGACATTCTCCCGGCACTCTTGAAGAGACACTTGAGCATGCCTACCAGGAGTCGATCCGTGGACCGGCCGATGACCGCGATGAGGATCATCCCCACCACGATCATGTCCACTCGACCCAGCATCCGGGCATCCATGACGGCCGCGCCCAAGCCGTCGGGAACCCCCGTGAGCTCTCCCAGGACCAGGTAAGCCCAGGATATGCCCAGACCCAGCCGGAGCCCGGCCACGATGGTGGGCATGGCTCCGGGCAACAGGATGCGAAAGAGGGCCCCTGCCCCCGTCACACCCAGCATTGCCCCGGCGTCGATCCACAGGGGGTTGATCCGGCGGACCCCTTCGACCGTATTCATGTAGATGGGGAAAAAGGCGGCCATGGCCACCAGGAAGAGGGTCGTCTTCATCCCGACTCCGAACCAGACGACGGCGAGGGGGAGCCAGGTGATGCCGGGCACCGCCCGGAGGCCGTGGATGAGGTTGCTGAAACCCCGGTTGACCCAGGCGAACCGCCCCGACAGCACCCCCAGGGGGATGCCCAGGACAACCGCCAGGGCAAACCCTCCTCCCACCCGCAGCAGGCTCGCTTTCAGGTCCGTGAGGAACCTTCCTGCGAAGGGCCCCGGGCTTCCGCCCGCCACGTAATGCCAGGCGGTCTTTCCCACCTCTTGAATCCGGGGAATGAGGTAGTCGGGTGCCAGGCCCGCCTGGCCGCAGACGGCCCAGACCAAAACCAGGAGCCCCGGCAGCACCCAGGGTTCCATCCACCGCCAATCGTTCGGAAACTTGAGGAAGGCCTTCATGGGCGGGTCTCTTCATCCCCCGGCCCCGGCAGTCCCAGGTCTTCTCGAGCCCGGGTCACGAAACCTTGGTGGAAAAGAGCCGCGTAATCCGGCTGTTTCTCGATGATGCCGAACTCCTGCATTCGTCGCCCCAGGGCCCTTGCCTTTTGGACGTAGGATTCATCCATCTCCCAAGTAAGCTCGATGTTTTCGGCGGCCCGCTTCCATACCGCCAGGTCCGTCCCGAATTGCGAGGCTTTCCCGAGCCATTCGTCCGGGTTGGCCTTCAGGTACTCGGTGGCCCGGGCATGGGCCGTCACCAGGCTCTGAACCAGGTCCGGCCGCCCAAGAACCGTCTGCCGGGTCACCAGCAACCCGGCATTGATGGTCCCCACGGCGTCGTCGAAATAAGGATATTCGAGGACCCTCCCGTAACCTTTCACCTCGCTCAGGGCCGGAAAGGGCTCTCCCGAAAGGAAGGCGTCCACGGCCCCACCGGCCAGGGCAGTCCCCATGTCGAAGAAATCGATCCGCACGAGCTTCACGTCCTTGTCCGGGCGCAGCCCAGCTCGGGCCAGGGTTTCCCGTAGAAGGATTTCGTGCATGGTGCCGGGAACATAGCCTATGCGCTTGTCTCTCAGGTCCTTGGGGGTGCGGACGGTGCTCTCCCGGGCGACCACCAGGGCGGAGCACTTGTTGCATAGGGCCGCAACCACCACCACGGGTTCCCCCCGGGCGGCCGACTGAATGGCCAGGGCAAGGGTGGTGCCGCACAAATCGAGACTTCCCGCCAACAAGGAGAGCTTCTGGTCCGCGGGATTGGTAAAGGGGAAAACCCGGACGGGAACGGAGAGGAACCTCTCATAGTAGAACGGTTGCAGCGTCTGGGCCGTCCGCCACGTCCCCACGCGTACGGGCTCCGTCCCGGCACCCGTTGCCGTCGGGAGAAAAAACCCCGAGAGGAAGAGGAGCAGAACGCTCAAGAGGATTGCCGCGCGTTGTCCTTTCATGATCGAAACCCCCTCCCGCGAACCCGAATTCCCTTCCACCTTTGCCGAAAAACCTCCATGAACCGGTGCTCGGGATTGGCAAGACGGAGCCCATCCTTTGGCCGGGCTGCATCCCGGGAGGGCGGAAAGAAGGATCGGAAGCTATGCACGAGGTGGAAGGAAGCAGTTGGAGGGCATCCCGGGGTCCCAGCCGGTTTCAGTCAGCATTCGGCCGCAACCCGAAAGATCGGTTCCACGCCCTTTTCCCGTGTCCGCCTTCCTGTCCCGGGGACTGGACCCCACTTCCGGGAACAGCAGGTTCGCACCGGCAATGAGAGAGAGGACGTTGGGTTCATGGGTGCAATGGGCCTTCACCCTATCTCCCATGACCAGCCGACTCACCGCCACCATCCGGGCCAACTCCATCTCCGTGATCATCCCCCGGTCTCCCATGGGGGAACCGGGGAAATTGATCCGCCGCATGACTCCGCTGTATGTGGCCCCGTATCGGCGCGCCAGGACCATGAGCTCGGCGATTTCCTCGGGAGTATGCTCGGGCCCCACGGGTTCCACGCAGTTCATCCACCTCAACCCCACGTCCCGCAACACCCGGATGGTTTGAATCCTCTTCTGAACGGAGAACGGGGTGTCCCGGCCTTCCCCGAGTCGAACGGAATGGTAGGCCCCCACGAATCCGGCCTCGAGGAGGGCCTCCCCTTCTTCATGGGTGAGATCCCGGGTATTGGCCACCAGGGGAGTGCTTACCCTGTCCCTCAGGAAGCGCCCGATCTCCAGCAATTTGCCCAGGGGGAACGTCCCCGTGCTCATGAGGTTCAGAGCATCGGCCCCCTGTTTCTGCCCTTCCCTTGCCCAGGAAAGGACTCGCTCGGGACCGAACTCCACGGACTGGGTAAAGACCCCGGCCTCGACGGTGAGGGAACAGAACCGGCAGTTGTAGGGGCAGGGGGAGGCGTTGACCCCGATGTGGAAGTGGAGCTCTCCCTTGCCGTTGAATTGGCGACGGGAGATCCGGTCCGCCGTCTCCATCAGCGCATACATCTCCCGGGATCCCGGGCGAATCTTCAAGAGATGAACGGCCTCTTCCACCTCCAGGCCCGCCAGGTCCTCCCCTTTCTTGAGAAGGTCCTCCACCCTCGAGTCGATGCGCCATGTCATGGGGTGCTTCCCGCTCCGGAGACGAGTTCTCGGTCCTCTCCACCCGGTCGAAGCCCGAGCTCCACAAACCAATCCCGGCTAATCTTCAGGGCCAGGCGTCGACACTCGGGATCCAGCAGCCGGTGGTCCCCCGTTTCGAGAAGGACGAGCCTCTTGGGTTCTTCGGCCCGCAGGTAGATTTCCCCCGCGTCTTGCCAGGGGACGCTCTCGTCCTGCCGGCCGTGAAGAACCAAGACCCCCGGCACCGGGGAAAGGGATTCGAGGGTCACGGGAGAACCCAGGGAGAAACCCGCAGGGTAGAGCTCTTTCATGACGTCCCATTCTTCCACGGCGGATTTCAACCGATGGAGGTCAAAGGGGGTCGCCCAGCACACCAGTGCCCGGACGGGATGGTTGCCCGAAGCTGCCACCAGCAAGGCGATGGTGCCCCCCAGGCTGGATCCCAGGAGGCCGATTCTCCCATCGAACCAGGGTTGAGTCGACACATGTTCCAGCACTGCATGCAGGTCCCGCACCCTCCCCGAGAGCAGGTCCGGCCCGGGATAGACCCGGCTTTCGCCGCAGCCGGGGAAATCAAACCGAAACACCACAAACCCTTGGCGGCTCCATTCCTCGCCGATGGACACGAACTTGCTGCTGTCCTTGGCACTGAACAGACCGTGGCAGCAGACGATCACCGGGGCCGGAAGGCGCTCCGGGTAATGAACGGCTGTGGGAATCCCGCCGGCGGCGGTGGATATGAGGAAGGTTTCTTCACGCCTGCCCCGGTCCAACGGACACCCCCTGCTTGGGACGAACGGCATAGAGGGCGATCTCCTGCACCTCCCCCTCGTTGCGAACCTTGCATATTGTCTGCTTGAATTCGAAGCACCGGGTCAGCTCGACGAAGAACCGGTTGGCGGGCAATTCCAGGTTCTTGGCCAGGTAGATCATCCCTCCCGGGGCCAGGGTCTTGTGAAGGAAGTTCACCAGGGCCGGGTAGGTGTCCCGGTCGTAAACCACCTCGGAGCCGACGATCATGTCGTAGGTTTCCCCGGGATTCGGATCGTTCCAGTCCAGTTTTTTGACGACCACATTGGGTACTTGGTTCATGAGCACGTGGGCCCGGGCAAAGAGGAGGGCGTCCTCGTCCACGTCGCTGAGGACCACCCGGTGTCCGCAAAGGCCCGCGTAGAGTCCCACCACACCCAGGCCCGCCCCGATTTCGAGGATGGTGCGGCCCAGGGCCACGGGTTGTCTTCCCACGAAACGGGCCAGCACGAAACCGGCCTCCCAGATCTTTGCCCAGTACGGGATCTCCCGGGAACTCTTGCCCTCGCATTCGATGAGCCGGGCCACATAGTCTTCGAAATTGCACAGTTGCAGGATCTGAAGGATGTGGTCCCCGATCTTCAGGGGCACCACCTCCACGGGGAATTTGGACCGTATCCGATCCATGACCCGGTCCAGTTCCGGTGGCTCCATCTTCTTTCCCTTTCTTGACCTCCCCCTAGGCTCGGGGAGAAACGTCCGCTTCCTTTCGGACCGTGCCCGCCGTCGAAGGTCCCGGATCGTGCCGGGAGGCCCCGATCTTGAGGACGCGCCCGAGGAAGGCCTGGAAGGATTCCATGTACAGGTAGACCACGGGGGTGATGTAGAGGGTGAGGAACTGGGAAAGGAGCAATCCTCCGACCACCGCCAGTCCCAGGGGCCTCCTGGCTTCGGCTCCCGCCCCGAACCCGAGAGCGATGGGCAGGGTTCCCATGAGCGCCGCCATGGTGGTCATCATGATCGGACGGAACCGGAGGATGCACCCGTCGTAGATGGCCTGGGCGGGACTCTTCCCGTCGTTTCTTTGGGCGCTCAGGGCAAAATCGATCATCATGATGGCATTCTTCTTCACAATCCCGATGAGCATGATGATGCCCACGAAGGCGTAGATGCTCAAATCCACCCGAAAGATCATCAAGGTCAACAGTGCGCCAACCCCCGCCGCAGGCAGACCCGAAAGGATGGTCAACGGGTGAATGAAGCTCTCATACAGAATCCCAAGCACAATGTAAATGACTAGAATCGC